>JALZMD010000277.1 GCA_030858375.1 Chloroflexota bacterium | reverse complement strand
GCGATCACACGCTGGCAGCCGGGATCATCCGCCGCGATAACCATTGTGCCGCCAGGTTTGGTCTGGCGGGCAAAGGTCGTGAACGCGCTGTCGTAGTCCTGCTGATCGGCATAGATATCAGGATGATCAAAGCTTACTGACGTAATAATCGACACCTGTGGCCGCAACCAGAGGAACGATCGGTCGAATTCGTCCGCCTCGACAATCATGATGTCGCCGGATCCTGCCGCCGTGTTGCCACGCAGACCCGGCAACGACGCGCCCACGGCGTAGCCTGGTTGTTGACCAACGGCCAGGAGCGCCATCGTCAGCATTCCCGAGGTGGTCGACTTTCCGTGGGTTCCGGCCACGGCAACCGACTTGAGCGGATTGGCGATCATACCCAGAAGCTGGCCACGCTTGACGATCAGGGCACCGTTGGCCCGTGCCGCATCGAGTTCGGTACTCGCCTGCATTTCGGCTCGTCGGGTGCTAACCACGACCTCCGATGCGCCAGCGTAAACTGGGTCGGCGTGACCGATGATCACCGGAATTCCCCGGGCTTGGAGTGATGTGACCACGGGAGATTCCACGGCATCCGAGCCGGTAATCCTATATCCGTTATCCTGCAAGAGTGCCGCCAACCCGCTCATGCTGACCCCGCCGATGCCAATGAAATGCACGCTCGCGGGTGCTGAGGGAAGACTCATTTCATGGGCGGCGTGAGCCTGATCAGTCACAGGGCAACGTCCTCGTACCTGGCTTGCAGCGTAGCCACCGCATTGCGGAACTGCTCGCCGCGATCGAATTCGTTGCGGAACAAGCCGAAACTGGCGCAGGCCGGACAGAGGGCGACCACGTCACCAGTCCGTGCGTCACCCGACGCGGCCCCAACCGCCGATGCCATCGAGTCAAATGTACCGGACACTTCGACCCGGCGCCCGGCGAGGAGGGTAGCGAGAGCGGGGGTGGCCGAACCTTGCAACAAGTAGACCACAACATCCCTGGACCGGAGCTCTTCGGCAAATGGCGCGAGATCGGTCTGCTTGTTGGCACCGCCGGCAAGCAACCGCAAGGTTCCGGCTGGAGGTGCCAACACCCGAACCCCGGCAACGGCCGCCTCGGGCGCCGTGGCCGAGGTGTCGTTGACATAGGTGACGCCTCCGACTTCGGCGACGACTTCGAGGCGGTTCTCGACGCCCTTGAACGAGCGAAGGCCGTTGGCAATCGCCCATTCGGGAACTCCGTAGGCGCGACTGGCAGCGATTGCCGCGAGGGCGTTCCGGGCACCGTGATCGCCGGCTAGCGCAAGAATATCCGGCCGGGTGAATACCAGCCGGGTTTCGCCGTCAACCAGCATCAGTGTGTCGCCGTTGACCCAGGCGCCGCTCCCTTCTCGGCGCTCTAGGCCAAACGGAAGGCACCGGGCGCGCGTTTCGCCAACGACCCGGCTAGCTTCGGGATCGTCGGCGTTATAGACCGCGACATCTTCCGGCTCCATGGCGTGCGTCAGGCCACGCTTGGTATCGGCGTAGTGGTCGAAGTCGCTGTAGCGATCGAGGTGATCGGGAAAGATGTTGGTCACCACGGCAACGTGGGGTCCGAGCCGATGTTCATTCAACGACTCGATCTGGAAACTGGAGAGCTCAAGCGCAACTGGTGTCGAGGACGTCAGCCGGTGGAGCTCAAGCACGGCCGAGATTCCCATATTTCCAGCGAGCAGCGAATCGGGGTTCCACTCCTTGAGGATACAGCCGATGAGTGCGGAGACCGTCGTCTTCCCCTTTGTGCCTGTAATACCGATGATCGGGGCTGGGCAGTCACGAAAGAAGATCGACATCTCCATTTCGATCGGAATGCCCGCGTTGAGCGCAGCCTGGAGATAGGGCGAATCCATGGGCACACCGGGATTCCGGACCACCACATCGGCATTGGCGGTGGTGAAATCATCCTCGTGGTGGGATCCGAGGTGATAGGAAATCGGGAGGCCGTCGAGCGCCGCGATCGATTCGACCAACGAATCCACACCACGCATGTCGGTAACCGTCACGCGGGCATCCTGCCCAACGAGATAGCGAGCGGCACCGACGCCACCGCCAAGCACGCCGAGTCCCATGACGGTGACGCGCTTGTCGCGCCAGAACGAGGCTGGCATGCCTTCCGCCCGCACCTAGAGCAAGGCCAGGGCGACGCCCAACAGGCCCGCCATCATGCCGGCCAGGGCGAATCGCATGGTGACCTGTGTTTCTGACCAGCCTAGAATTTCGAAGTGATGATGCAAGGGCGACATTTTAAAGATTCGTTTGCCACCGGACAGCTTGTAGTACCCCACCTGAAGGATGACCGAGAGCATTTCGGCGATGAACACGGCTCCAACAATGGGTAGCAGCAACCATTGGCCGGTCATGAAGGCAGCGGTCGCCAGCGCCGCACCGATCGCCAGGGCTCCGGTGTCGCCCATGATGACCTGCGCAGGATGCGCATTGAACCAAAGGAAACCGGCCAGCGCCCCGACCATCGAAAAGCAGAAGGTGACGACACCGAGCTGGCCCTGACGGTATGCGATGATGCCGTAGGCGCAGAAGGCGATTGCCGCAGTGATTGCGGCGAGCGTGTCCAGGCCGTCTGTCAGGTTCACGGCATTCGACATACCGACAATTGCCACGGCGGCGATTGGCACGTAGACCCAGCCGATGTCGAACTGGCCGAAGAACGGCACGTAGGCTTGATGAAGTCCCAAACCCCACGGATCTGGCAGGAACAGGGTGAAGGCAGCTATGACTCCGACCAAGGTGAGCCAGACGAACTTGAACCGGGCGGTCATCCCGCTCTTTTTGCCACCGACGAGATTCATGCGGTCGTCAACGGCGCCCAGGACGCCGGCGGCAATCAGGACGGACACGGGGAGCAACATGGAGAGACGGCCCACCGTATTGAAGACAAGGGTCACGAAAACAACCGAGGCCGTAATCATGAGTCCGCCCATGGTTGGCGTGCCCGTCTTCCCGACGTGAATGGTGAGTTCGTCACGAACCTTCTTGCCAAATTTGTGTTGCCGGAGATAGGTGATCATGGGCCGTCCGATGATGATGGTGATCGCAAACGCCAAGGCGGCGAGCGCGAGTGAAACTGCCATGTTCTCGTTCGGGTCGCTTGGCATGACCTGCGCCGCGGCCATTATGGAGAACGATTCGTACCACAATCCCATGGTCATGATCCGCCCAGGACTGAGTTGGTAGAGGGCGCAGCGTCACCGTGATGCACATCGGTCCGGAGATCGCGCACGATCGTTTCCATCGCCAATCCCCTGGAACCCTTGAGCAACACGACATCACCGGCGCGAAGCTCAGATTCGAGAAGGGCGACAATCGCGTCCTTTTCACCCTCGGGAAACGAATGCACCACAATGGAGCGCTTCGCACCCGCCATCGAACGTGCCTCCTCCGCAACCACGCGGGCGCCGTCTCCATACGTGATCAGTAGGTCGGCGATTGCACCAGCCCGTCGTCCAACCACGCGATGTTCATCTTCAGAGATTCGCCCCATCTCGCGCATTTCACCGAGAACGGCAACGCGGCGCCGGGCGTTGATGTCCTCCAGCAGCCCCAGGGCGGAGAGGACCGACGGCGTGCTGGCGTTGTACGTGTCATCGATGAGCTCAGAGCCGTTGGGTCCAGGCGCGAACAGGAGCCGAACCTGCGTTCCTGGATCCTGCAGCCCCACCAGCATTTCGGAAATATGCATGCCGTAGGCATAGCCTACGGCAAGCGCCACAAGCGCAACCTGAACGCCATGGGCCCCGACGAATGGGACTTTAACGAAGAACCGGTCGTCTTCGATCGTTAGCCAAAAACCCGTGCCCTTGAGGCCATCCGTGGTGACGGTATCGGCGCGGACGTGGTTGCCCGGTCCGAGACCGTAGAACACGACCCGAGCCGTTGTCTTCTCCGCCATCGCCCGTACGCGCTCATCATCGCCGTTTAAAATGGCGATGCCATCGGAGGGCAAGGCC
>JALZMD010000128.1 GCA_030858375.1 Chloroflexota bacterium | reverse complement strand
CTCCACCCGAGAACGAACCAAATGTCAGGCCGCCGGGCTACCACCGCTTGCAGACCCGTACCGTTGAATCAGCCGCCACACCCGGGGCCCAAGGAAGAGGATCAAGGCAATACCAAGAATCGATGCCGATAGGGGCCTGGTCAGGAATACGGTCGCGTCACCCTGGCTGATCTGCATCGCCCGGCGGAAGTGGGTTTCCATTTCTGGCCCAAGGATGGCGCCAACCACTGCCGGACCGACCGGGATGTCGAACCGGCGCATCACATACCCAACGATGCCGATCGCGTAGAGCACGACGAGACCGGTGATCGACTGACTCTGCGCCCAGGTCCCCAGCCCCGCAAACACCAGGATGCCGCCGTAGAGTAGCGGACGCGGAATCGTGAGCAGCCGCACCCATAGACCGACCAGCGGCAGGTTCAGCACCAGCAGCATCAGGTTCCCGATGTAGAGGCTGGCGATCAGGCCCCAGACGAGATCGGGATTCCGGTCGAAAAGTTGTGGCCCAGGCTGGATGTTGTAGCGCTGGAATGCGGCGAGGATGATTGCCGCGGTGGCCGATGTGGGCAGCCCGAGCGTGAGCAACGGTACCAGTACCCCGGCCGCCGAGGCGTTGTTCGCCGCTTCTGGCCCCGCCACCCCTTCGATCGCGCCTTTCCCGAATTCTTCGGGATGCTTCGTGAGCTTCTTTTCCAAGGAGTAGGAGAGAAAGGTCGGGATCTCGGCGCCGCCGGCCGGCAGGCTTCCGATCGGAAATCCGATAGCGGTCCCGCGCAGCCATGGCTTCCAGGAACGCCGCCAGTCATCTTTGGTCATCCAGAGCGAGCCCTTGATCGGCTCGATATTGGCATCGTCATGGCGCATTCGTGAGGCGACCCACAGCGTTTCCCCGACCGCGAACAGGCCGACCGCCACGGTGACGACATCCACCCCGTTGAGCAGGTGCTGATTGCCGAACGCAAACCGGGGCTGCCCGGTCAGGGCATCGATCCCGATCAGGCCCAAAGCCAGACCAAAGAAGAGGCTCACCAGGCCCCGCACCAGCGAGGAGCCGAGGAGCGCGGTGATCGCCGTGAACGCAAGGATGATGAGCGCGAGGTATTCGGCCGGCCCGAAGTTGAGCGCAAGGTCTGCCATGACCGGTGCCACGAACGTGAGTCCCAGCGTGGCGATCGTCCCGGCGACGAAGGATCCGATCGCGGCCGTCGCCAGCGCCGCGGCGCCACGGCCTCGCTTCGCCATCTTGTTACCTTCGAGCGCGGTGATAATCGATGCCGACTCGCCCGGGGTGTTGAGCAGGATCGAGGTCGTCGAACCGCCATACATCCCGCCGTAGTAGATTCCGGCGAACATGATGAATGCCTGGATCGGCTCTAGGGAATAGGTGACGGGCAGCAGGAGCGCGACGGTCAGGGCCGGCCCTATGCCAGGCAACACTCCCACCAGCGTGCCCAGGAAGACTCCGACCAGCGCCCAGAGGAGGTTTTCGGGGGTCAGGGCAACGCTGAATCCATCGGCCAGGCTGGACAGCGAGTCCATCAGCTACACGTCTCCTCGCACGCTCGCAATGTCATCCGAAAACAGGTTCGAGCAGACCCACCGGCAAACGGATCCCGAGCCATTCGCTAAAAACGAGGAATGTAACCACCGAGACGGCCAGCCCGATTGTGGTGTCGCGGACGATCTGTCGGCTGCCCATCGAGAACGCCGCGATCACGATCAGTACGGCGCTGGCGATCACGAACCCGGCCGGCTCCATGAGGGCCGCATACAACACGAGGGCGACCGCCAGCCCGCCGAGTACTTTCCAGTCGGCCGGCAAGGTTGAGTCAGCATCTTCAGAGTCGGCCGATGGCGCGGCGGTATCGCCCCGGACCACGTCAACGGCGTACCACGCCCCGATCACTACGAGTCCCCAACCGATGACGGTTGGCACGACTCGTGGGCCAACTGATGAGAACGCTTTCGGCACGCGGATGTCCCGGGTTTCGATCAGGATCACGATGCCCATGGCAATGACACCAACCGCGACGAGGACCTCGGCGTAGCGAGTCCAACCGGTCGCCACTTGAGGAGCCGGCCAATCATGGTCCGTTTGGTTGGGAGCGTCTGGAGAGTCGGCCGCCATCTATACCTCCTCCCGCAACACGGCGAGCCAGGGAGGCGTCCCTGAACTCGCCGCCTTGTGAAACCTCAAATCAGGCCGAGATCCGTGAGCGTTTGGTTGATGATCGCGATCTGCTCGTCGAGATACGTGTCGAACTCGTCGCCGGCCAGGTAGAGGTTGCTCCAACCGTACTGATCAAGCGTGGCCTGCCAGCCTGCGGAGGCATTGAGTTCGTCAAAGGCGGCGACGATGCACGCGGTCGACTCCGGTGAGATCTCGGGTGGGGCAACGATCCCCCTCCAGTTCGCGAGTTCGAGATCGATTCCCTGCTCCTGCAGAGTCGGAATCGAGGCGCCAAGGTCGCTTTCGGCAACCGGGGTGGCGCCGTCACCGGGGTCGGCCCGGCCCGAGATCGCCAATGCCCGGAGCTCCCCGGATTCGATCTGCGCAGCCCATTCACCGAGTCCGGAGACACCCGCCGTGGTTTGCCCGCCCATGACCGAGGCGAGGGCTTCGCCGCCGCCCGAGAACGGCACGTAGTTGACCAGTGTCGGGTCGATGCCAAGTTGCTGAGCCATGAGCGCGATCAGCAGGTGATCAGTGCCGCCAGCCGAGCCCCCGCCCCAGCTGATGGCGGTCGGATCGGCCTCGAAATCGGCGATCAGGTCGTCGAGCGTCTGGTAGGGCGAATCAGCCGGGACCACGATAACTTCGAATTCGCCCGTCAACTGGGCGATCGGTGTCACCTGCTCGAGCGTGACGGGTGATTGGTTGAGTCCAATGCCTCCGATCATGACGAGCCCCATCACCATCAGGACGTTTTCATTTCCGGCGTGTTCGCTCACCAGTTCGGCAAGACCAATCGTGCCACCGGCGCCTTCGACGTTGTAGACCTCGACATCGCCTTCGACAATGCCTTCTTCATCAAGCACGCGTTGCAGTTCGCGGGCCGTCGTGTCCCAGCCGCCACCAGCCGCGGCCGGGGCCATGAGCTGCAGGGTTTCGGACGGCCATTCACACGCATCCTGCGCTACCGCGTGTGCCCCGGGTACGATCGATCCCACGACCAATAAGAGGCTGATGATCGCGACTGCCAGCCGTCGAGCACGTCGAGGATTTTCCCTGGTTTCCATCCGTTGCCTTTCCTTCGTCCTGGCCGGGTATGATCCGGTCCAGATAGGCGATTCGAGAGGTCACGATGCCCTGAAACTGCCGGCACGTTGGCCCTGCGGATACATCCAAGCCACGACGCCGGACGAACCGGCGAGAGGATACATGACGCAACGCTTTGCGGTTCCAGAGAACAGTGGGTGGATTGTACCAGTATCGACGGTGAATGCAGGAACCAGTGGCTCATCCGGGCTGGGGTGCGAGTGATGTCAACTTCGGGCGATGGCTGAATCACCCCTGGTGGCGGGGGAGCTCATTTCGACACCGGAACCCGGCAGGGTGACCCACTGCGGCACCTTCGAACTGGGAACTGCCATGGCCCTGTACAAACGGATGCGCCTCAGCTGCCTCGTTCGGCAGCCTCCATTGCCACCCGCAGCCCCATCGTCAACTGCTCGGTGCTGGGAAGCGTGGGCCACTGGTGAAGCAGCTTGGGAGGCGGAGGTGTCGATCCGGCCGGGGAGCTTGCCAGCCTGACGATGTCCGTCCGGCCGTTCTCGAACGACCTCGCGGCCACCGCCACCCGGCCATCCTGGCTACCGCTCCATTCGAGTACCATCGCGGTACCGCCAGCAAAGCGTTGCACGTGCGACTTGACGGGCGCGGCCCAGCCGCTGGTCACGCGCGACGCCGCTTCCTGCAAAGTCCGTTCGGCCGGGGAGAGCGTCGACGTATCGATCTTGGCGGGACGAAGACCGCCCAGGAGTCCACGTTCGTAGCCCGGCGGCACATCGGTGAGGCTGGCCATCCGGGCCTTGCTGCGTGCGTTCGTCGCAAGCCAGTATCCCGCGTAGAGCACGGCGGCCTGAATGACAACGATCAGGCCCGAGAGCCACGGGACGCCACTGTCGTACATCTGCCGCCAGTCGCCATTCATGCCAGACGCCAGGTCGAGCAGGGGGTACGCGATAAAGGCATTGAGTCCCGACAGGAAGGCGAACTGCAAGAGAAGTTCGTTATGGGCCGCGCGCATCGGCGGCTTCCGCAGGAAGACCAGCCCAAACGCCGCGAGGCAGAGCAGGAGATTGACCATTGAGCCAGCGGCCGCGATGATCGTCCGTTGGGTCAGGCTGAACTCAGCGGGAAAGTAGGAGACGTACCCGGCGAACCCGTAGAAGCCGAAGTCGACAACGGTCCCGCCCATCGCCCAGATCGCCACGGCGTGACCCAGTTCGTGCAGGGCGACGGAGACCGGGACCAGAACGAAGAACGCAGCCTCATCCACGGTCGACCGGTCAGACTGAGTGAAGTTGCGGTCCCACACCGTCGACCAGGATCGAATGAGCCGGTACAGCACGCGAATGCCGATAACCACGTAGAACAGGCTGATAATCGCGAAAGGTCCAAGCGGCATTGCGTATCCTGCAGGTCATCGAATGGTTTCACGGCCCGCGCCGCTGTCAGGAATGATAGGGCCTGCAAGGCGGGTGCGACGTCACGATCCCTGGGCGGCCATGGATTTGGCACCGGGCATCAGCCGTTACCGCTGGGTCCAGGCGATCGCGATCGCCGCAGTCGCGGTGATCAGCCCCCCTACACCCACCGCTGTCGACACACCAAAGCGATCGGCGATGGCGCCGGAAATGAGCGCCCCGAACGGGGTCGTTCCAGCGAAGACGGTCATGTACACCGCCATCACCCGACCGCGCAGCTCCGGCGCCGCTGTCGTCTGCACCATCGTGTTGGCGGTGGCCATTGCCGTGCTGGACGCGAAACCCGCAAGCGCCAGCGTCAACATCCCCAGCGCGATGTGGGTCGGAATCGCCGCGGCGATCGCCAGAACGATTTCGACCAGGCCCAACCCGATCGCGGCGGCGAGCATGCGCAGTCGGCTCGGCGTGCGTCCGAAGATCGCCAGCGTCAATGCCCCAATCAATGAGCCGACGCCCATCGCCGCGAACAGGAGCCCGTAGGCTCCGGCCCCCGAGCCGAAACTGTCTGACGCGAGCATCGGCACCCAGATATTGAAATTCATGCCGAAGGTGCCGACCGCACCCACCAGTACGATCGTGCGGTAGATTGTGGGTGTTGCCCGAACGTAGGCCAGCCCTTCTTTCAGCCTGGCCGAGGCAGAGCCAGTCGCCTCGCGAATGACCGGGGTAATTCTCATCATAAGCAAACCGATGATCACGCCGCCGTACGACACCGTGTTGATCGCGAAACAGGCAACCGGGCCGAACAGCGCCAGTACCAGACCCGCTATCGCCGGTCCGACGACGCGGGCGGTGTTGAACATCGTGGCGTTGAGCGCGATTGCGTTCATTACCGCATTCTTGCCGACCATTTCGGAGACGAGTGATTGCCGCGTTGGCATGTCGAGCGCATTGGTGATCCCGAAGATCCCGGCCACGGCGTACACCTGCCAGAGCTGGATCCGATCGAGCAGAACCAGCACGGTCAGGACGCCCGCCAGCATGGAGAAGATCGATTGGGTGATGACCAGGATTCGGCGTTTCGGGAATCGGTCGGCGACTACCCCGGCCGGTATTCCCAGGAGCAGGACAGGCGCAAACTGGAAAACGTTAACCAGGCCCAGCTGAAACGGCGATGCCTTTAGGACCTCGTAGACAAGGTATGACTGAGCCAGGGATTGCATCCAGGTTCCGGTAACGGAAACAAGTTGGCCAAAGAAGAAGAGGCGATAGTTGCGGTACGAAAATGCCGGAAATCGGCCTCGCTCTTCTGCTTCGAGTGGCTCGTTCGGGGGAGGATCAGCTGGACTGATCGGCGTTGGCCGGTGGATGGATAAACCAGGGTTCTCTGCCATGCGTCCTTCGCTGGTGAGCTGGACGGTCGGCACCGATGTCCGTGCAGGGATCCGCGATCGGGCGGGTCGAAGTTCGGGTGATCAACGTGCGAAGAGGGCCGTACCAGACGAAAGGTCGAAACGTATTCGACGGTCACCATGATTCGCACGGATCACTCGTGCTGTCAAATCGATTGAAGCCATGCGGGCCGAGCTTGTACAGTCGCCAAATTCCCCGCATCCGTCATCCTGAAGCGAAGCGAAGCGGCAGCGTAGCGATGGGATCGTCCGGCGAAGCCGGTACACCCGGCCCGGCGACACGATTCTGCTTCGTGGGAGATATCGCTTCGCTGCCTCGCAAGCTCGAAATGACAGTTGAACGGCTGTCGCGAATGGCAGCTGGACAATGCTCGACATGACGTCGCGCGTGTTGACGGCCAAATCGAAAAACTGGCTGCTCGCCTCAGTGACGCTCCTCATCCTCATGTGGCATGCGAATGAGCAACACGGGAACTGAAGCCTGGCGGAGGACTTCCTCAGCAACGCTGCCAAGGAACCAGCGCCGCACGCCGGTCCGGCCGTGAGACGCCATCGTTACCAGGTCGCCTTTTTTTGTGGCGGAAATGATGGCCAGAGCCGCAGAGCCGCGCAGCACCACGCCGGTCGCGCTGTAACCCTCGGACGCCAGCGTTGCTACCTGGGTATCGATGAAGCTTGTGGCATCCTGTTCTTCCTCCGATATCAGCTCATTCACCGCTGTGTAATCGAAGCCCATCCCGACCGAACCCATCCCTCCGCTGAAAATCATCGGATCGATGGCGCGTACGAGGTGGATGGGAACATCGAGTCGCTTCGCCAGATTTTTGCCGTGGGCCAACGCCTCACTGGCAAGCTCCGACCCGTCGAGTGGCACCACAATCCGGTCATACATGCACACATCTCCCTCGAATCTGGCCCTAAGAGCTGACGACCTTCCGGCGCCTCGCGAAACACAATTTCTGTAAAAGTCAGTGTTGCCGTTCCATGCAGTGTATCGCGGAGTGCCGGTGTTTCCGTGAACAAGGACCGGCATTCCCGCACGTCACACCCGCCCCATCGGGGACGGCAAAACTCCATGCCGGCGTCGGGTCACGACATGACCCAATCTGGGCCGCGAATCCAGTAGCAATCCACTTTCGGGGGAACCGCTGGCACTTCCGGTGCCCCACACCTGCACTTCGGCGACATAGCCGAGCGTCGAGACCCCATTGGGATTATCGAACACCAACCGCACGTATTGCGCCGATTCACTCGTCGACCAACCCTCCCATGTGTAGGGCGCCCGATTCGATGTCGTAACCAATTGGGTCCAGGTGTCTCCATCGGAGGAGATCTGGAGTCGCATTGAGTCGGCACCTCCTGACTGGAGGTACATCCAGCGCACGCCACTGAGCGATTGGACACTGCCGAGGTTGATCGTCAGGCTCGCCTGGCCTGCCCCTTCGGCGGACACCCAACTCGTTTCCTGGCGGCCGTCGATCGAACGCCATGCGTTGTTGCCGCCGTTCGTGCCCCAGACATCGGTGATTTGCAGTGGGGATCCGCCAAACTGCGGATTCGATCCCGCCATGGCCGATGGTGGTTGCGTCGGCGCCGGTGGCTCGGTTGGTTCCGATGCAGGCGCCTCCGTGACCGGGGTCGGAGTGGGCGTCACCACCGGTGGTTGTGACGAGATGAACTGCGCCGACACGAAACCATCGGTGTTGGCGCAGCGCACGCCCTGCCAACCGTTCGACGGCGCTCCCCGCAGATCGATCATCGTGCCTTCCGAAAACGTGGTAATGACTCCCGCGCTCGTGGACGGCTGGGTTCGGCAATTGATGCGGTTACCGCCGGTGTTCGCGATGTACCCGCTGCCCGTGACACCGGGCGTTGCGGTTGGTGTAGGTGTTAAGGGCGTAGCGGTCGGGGTCGCAGTAGGTCCACCTGGAACCGGGGTCGGGGTCATCGTAACTGGAGTGGGTGTGGGCACCAGCGATTGGGGTGCTACCGAGACGTATTGTGCGAAAACATAGGCATCCCGGTTGGCACACCGGACTGGTTGCCAGCCACCCTGGGCGGCACCTTGTAATTCGACCCGGGTGCCTTCCGGCAGGGCGGTGACGATGGTCCCGGCTGTTGACGGCTGGAGCCGGCAATTGACCCGGGCGCCGCCGGAATTTGCGATGAATCCCACGCCGCTCGTTGCCGGTGTCGGCGCTGGGGTCACAGTCACCGGCGCTGGCGTCGATGGAGCCGACCGCGTGGCAACGTATTGGCCGAACACATATCCGTCACGGTTGGCACAGACCACCGGCTGCCAGCCTCCAAGCAGGGCCCCGCGCAGGCGGAGTTCCGTGCCTTCGGGCAGGCTGGTGATGATCGCGCCCGCCGTCGACGGTTGCACCCGGCAGTTGACGCGGTCACCACCCGAATTCGCGATGTAGCCGACCGTGCTGGGCACAGGCGTAGTCGGTGTGGCTGTCGGCGGCGCCGGGACGGGCGTACCCGATTCCAGCTGCAAGTACGCGTCACTGACCCAGCCGTTGCGGTTGCCACAGACAACCGGGTACCAGCCGTTCGAGACGCTGCCCCGGAGCTGGACGCGGGTGCCTTCAGGGAGCGCGGTGATGATCGATCCCGTTGTCCCGGCTGTTGTGCGGCAGTTGAGGTGGGCTCCACCGGTGTTCGCGACCACGCCGTAGGTAGCGGGCACGGTCGGGGGGCTCGCTGTTGCGATCGAGGTTCCCGTCGGTGTCACTGTAGCGGTGGGGCTCGGCGTCGGACCTGGAGTTGGCGTTGGTGAAGGAGTCGGTGTTGGGCTCGGCGTCGGCGCCGATGGGGTGCCCCAGATTTCGACCTCCGCGAGGTAGCCGAGCACCGCCACGCCGTTCGGGTTGTCGAACACGAACCGTACATATCTCGCGCTGGAGGTGGTCTTCCACCCTTCCCAGGTGAGCGGTACGCGGTTGGATGTCGTCACCAGCTGGCTCCAGTTCGTGCCATCGCTGGAGATCTGGAGCCGCATCCGGTCAGCCCCTCCCGGGAGCCGGTACATCCAGCGCACGCCGGAAAGTTGTTGGACCTGGCCCAGGTCGAACGTTGCCAAAGACGTTCCGGGGATATCAAGCGATGTGGTGGACCAGGTCGTGGCCGGATCACGATCGTACGCCCGTGTCGCCGAGGTCGAATCGGGTGACTGCGAACTGCCGACGATGGGCAGGCTGGCGCCCGCCAACTGGGGATTACTACCCGCAATCGGGGCAGGCGTCGGAGAAGGCGTTGAACCCGATCCGCTCGTTCCCCAGACCTCCACTTCAGCTACCTGTCCAAGGCGAACGTCGCGGTTGGGATTGGTAAACGAGAATCTGACGTAGCGGCCCTGCCGGGATACAGCAGCGCCTCGCCACTGACCTGATGACGCGTTACCGTAGACGCCGACCGCCGACCACGCCGAGCCGTTGGTGCTTGTTTCGACCACCATCTGGTCGGCATACCCGAACTGGTTGAAATTCCAGCGAATGCCAGAGAGCGACTGCACCTGACCGTAATCGACCGTGAACGAACCCGTCGTCGGGTTCGCGTTCGTCGTGCTCCATGATGTCTGAAGGTTGCCATCGGTCACCATCGCCGCGCCCGACCCGTTCGAGGATTGGCTACTCGAAACCGGGTCCAGTGCCGCACCCTGGAAAGACGGATTGGAGACTCCTGGTGAATTGGTCGACGGTGTCTGGTTCACCGGGTGCCCGCACGCCTGGGACTGCGCCGCCGGGTCCGCACCGGTCTGCCACAGGAATTCCACGCGGATCTGGGCGCCGGTGCCATCGGACGCGAGATTGAGCGATCGCCATGTGCCATCGGCAAGGTCAATCGCCGCCCGGTTCCCGACCTGCCGCACTGGCCGGGTGCCCTGCGACCCTGTGTCGTCGTTGCCAATGCCGCTCGACCCGATGCCGTACCCTACGTTGTAGCCGTCACGCGCCGCGTTCGAGCCCGTGTACCCCTGGTCAAGATCGGCAGGATTGGATGGCAGGGTATTCAGGTAACGCTGGCCGGTCGAATTCCACCAGTCATCGACGCGAAACCAGGGTCCAACGTCCAGAATCGGTTCGACCCGGCAGGCATTGGTCTGCGGATTGATGATTTTGACGTAGCAGCGGCTGCCACAATTCGTCAGGTTTCCCCAGTAGGGGCCGCCGGGACAGTTGGTCGGCGTGCACGCGGGCAACGCGACGAAGTAGTCACCTTCCCGGATGACATGACCCGAGGAGGTCGTATTGCCGATCAGGCCAATCCGGGTGGCATAGACGCTGTAAACCCCTTCGGCGATGCGTCCGGATTGGCCGGCCGGTCGCTCGACCGTGTAGGTGGCCGTTGCCTGGCGGGCGGTCTGCTGGCCACTCGCATAGATTGTCTGATCACCATTCGGGGCATCCGGAAGCGTAATCGAGGTTGAGAACGTGCCGGTAGAGGATGCCTGGGGAGATGCGATTGGCATTCCGCTGGCAGACCGCCAACGGATGTCGATACCCTCGTTGGCCCCGAAGCCGGCCCCGGAGACCGTGATCGACCGGCCGAGCACGCCACGCGACTGACTGAGCGACACGGTGGGTGCCGTGGTTTGGGCCGCGACGATGCCTTGGTTGAGCGTCAGCGACGACATCCCCGCGATCAAGCCGATCATTACCGCGATCACGAGCACACGATCAAACGAACTCCGCCAGTGCCGCATGGTTTCCATCCTTGATGCGAACGCTTCCTTAACACCACGTTCAGGTCTGGAGGGGCTTCCCTTCCCACTCCTTGGCGACGTACCGCTTGTGGTCGGGAAATGCGATTCCGGACCCTCGCCGCAACAGCGCCATGTACGCATTGTACGTTCACAATGATAGTCATAATCTGGCGTCACGTCCATATGAAAAGCCTGGAGAAATGCCGTGGGTTTCCACGTCGATGTCGCAGCGTCGGCGATACTGACGTCAGGAGCGCCATGATGACGCATTGGCCTGTTAGGGGGACGTATGAACAGCGGACACGGCGCGGGCGATGGGCACACTGGCGAAGATGATTCAGCTCGAAGCGCTGACCCCACAGCCGAAGAGCAATCCTCGGGACCAATCCTGCTCTCGGAGTTGAGTTCTCCAGCGTTTGCCTTGGCTTGCCGCCGGATCGAGCTGGTGTTGATACCGGTTGGTGCCCACGAGCAGCACGGACCAGCCCTGCCGGTGTCGACGGATACGCTCTCGGCCCAGGTGCTCAGCGGGCTGACCGCCACACTGTTGCGGCCCCGGGTCGCCGTTGCGCCCGCCATCCCCTGGGGCGTCTCCTGGCACCACCTCGGGATACCAGGCACGATTTCGCTGCAGGATCAAACCCTGATCGCGATCGTCGAGGATGTCGTTCGATCCCTCCACGGGTACGGCCTCGAGCGGTTCCTGATCGTCAATACCCATGGCGGCAACAACGCCGCCTTGCAGCTTGCGGTCGAGCGCTGCCATCGCGAGTATGGCGTTCCGGTTGTCGCCTCCGTGTATGCGTACTCCCTGATCGCGAATGCCGCTCAGCAGGCACTTGGACCGGAATCCATTGGGCACGGCGGCGGTGACGAAAGCTCGGTTGTGCTGGCGATCCGGCCCGATCTCGTCGAGCGATCTTCCCTGGGTAAACGGGACGTCAACGAAGCCATTCGCCGGGTCCAGACGATTGTCCGGGCGGCGGGCGGCGTCCTGCCGCTCGAACAACACCGTGCCACCGCGTCTGGCGTGAACGGCGATTCCACAGCAGCCTCCGCCGATGCCGGACAGGCAATCCTGGGACAGGCCGCAGGGCAGCTCCGGGCAATTGCGGAAGAACTGATCGAGCTCGATGTCGATGCCTTCCGACGGTGACTTCCTGCATGCGCTATCAGCGTACGTACATGATGTCGTGAATGAAGGCATTTTGTTGGGCTAAACTGACTCGTGCGTTTCGAGTGTGGCAATCCCGTGGGGTCGTCGCCACCTCATTGCTCGGAAACGTAGCGACTCGAACCCATTCCGCTTCAGGGGATGCCAACGATCAGGGACCACTCGATTCGAAGTGGCGGAGCCGACACATGCCAACTGGTGATTCAAGTCCTCCCAACAAACGAAACACCAGGCCGAACGCCGCTGACGGGGATCCGCAGGGCCCACTCGATCAGGACGCGTCGCGACCACCCGAACCATCGGATCCTGATGAGTCGGTCGACTTTGGCTCATATGTCTCGTCGACGGTGCGTTCATCGGCTGAACTCTTCGGCACCCCGGCCCGCACCGCTCCTTCCAGAAGTCGCCCGTCGCGCACGAACACCCCGCCAGCCGGGCAACAACCGAATGACCCGGCCCCAGCCCAACCCGGCCCGCGGACGGAGCGCCCGGCGCGAGAGTTGCCCGCCTCATCCCCAAACCGGCCTCGCACGTACTGGCGAGATTCCGTCTCCCGTGGCGGAGCCGCGACCGAGGTTGACCTCGACGATGATGCCGGGCAGCGGGGGAGTGGGGGCAACGGTGGCCGGACCGGCGATTTGTTCCCCTGGAAGTTTCCTGATGATGAGCGAACCCGAAGAATGATCTTCGCCGCCATCGCCTTCGTGCTCGTGGCGGTCCTCGTCCTGATCTGGTTGCTTGGCCGTGGCGATGACAACGGCGACTCGCCGCCGTCAACTGCCACCGTCGAGTCCATTATCGACGCCGCGCCCTCAGCGACCGAGGCCGATGATGATTCATCCACACCTCCAGGATTTATTCCTTTCGATGATGAGACTCCCGATCCGTCACCAACCGAGGCTGTTCGGAGGGGCGGGGACAATCAACGCAATCTGGACGATCCAGGCACCCCTGGCGCAACCGGTTCGAGTGATCCACTAGCCGATATCGCTCTCGGACCCGTGGCGAAGCAATGCCCGGACCGTTGCCTGGTCCGGGTCGCCGGTGGCGGAGATCTTGACCAAATGATGAGCACCGCGGGAACGCGGCCCTCATTCGTTGGCGATGATTGGGCGTGGACCGTCACGACCCCCGAGGGCATCGCCTGGTTCGAGCAGAATGGTGAGACCGCGCTCGTGTCAACGTCTATCGATACACTTTCCCTATATATGGCGAAGGTTCCGGACGGGGATAGGTTGGGCGCCCGCATCGAGGATATCGGCACAGTACTCGATAGTGCAGGGCCGTGGCGGCTGATCGAGGCGTTCAGCGTTCCGGCCAACGTCAAGCCGCTGACGGATTGGGGCTATCAGGTCGACAAGCTCGCACCGGCGCCACCGCTTGACCTATCCGTGAATGACGAGCCGACATCGATTGCCTCGATTGAAATCGGTTCACTGATGGATGACGTGAACCCTGACAACATCGAGCGCTCGATCACCGACCTGGTGGCGATGGGATCGACTGATGGTTCGGGTGTTGGCACGAGGTACTACACATCTGCCGCCAACATGCGGGCCGCCGAGTATCTCTACCGGCAACTTGAGTCCTACGGGCTTGATGTCTGGTACGAGGACTTCCTGAGTTGGGAAGGGTACCTGATGGTCAACGTCATCGGGGAGGTTCCAGGCGCCGATGAATCGGCGGTCTACGGCGTGATGGCACACTTCGATACCATTTCGGAAAACCTGGC
>JALZMD010000104.1 GCA_030858375.1 Chloroflexota bacterium | reverse complement strand
ACGGAATCGAATCCTGCCTTTCGTAAGCATCCGGGCGGACAACCCTGCATCTTGGTGGCGCGAGGTTTGGTATGTGACTAGGGTCCGCCCGTACAAGACGTCAGTTGCCTGGGCGAGGGAGGCAGTGAAATCGTACGGGCGAACTTGATTCGACCGCACACGATCTCTGGCAGTCCGAAAACCCGTCGAATCTGATGTCCACCCTGGTGCCCTGGTCCTGCTAATTTGCCTGTTCCGTGGCCTGTTGGGCTGCCTCGGTCGCGATGTCGGCGAACCAGTCCTGGCCGGTGCTGGTGAAGGAGAAGCCGATGATGGCGACACAGGCCAGCAGGCAGAGTGCGATGAGCCCGATCAGGATCATGAGCCAGAGCGGCCGTTTTCGGGATGGTGGTGGTCCCAGGCTGGACATCCGCCATTCTTCCTCAACAGATGCGCCGGGGGCTGCCTTGAAATCTACCGGTGGTGGAATGGACGATGCGCGCTGAGCCGTTGGCGTCGCTGCCGGTGAATCCAGTGGTGCATCGGCGAGTTTCGCCCCACAGTTGCTGCAGAAGTGGTCGTTCTCGCCGTTTTCGTGTCCGCATTGTGGGCATGTCCGCACTGGGTCAAAGGCTCCTTGTTTCGCCACTCGATCGCCGTATCTCGAGATTGAGGATAGCAGACCTTGCGATCCGTGCTATCTCCGGTTGCTAGTTGTTCAGCCGCGGATCGAGTGCGTCTCGCAAACCGATGCCCAGCAAATTGAAGGCCAGGGCGGACAGGAAGATCATCACACCTGGCAGGAACGCATACGTCCATGACAATGCTATGAATGCGTACGCTTCCTGAAGCATGTTGCCCCACGATGGAGTCGGGATGCCCACGCCGAACCCGAGATAGCTCAACGTCGCCTCGGTAATGATCAGACCCGGCAATGCAAGGGACGACCAGACGATGACGAGCGAGATCACATTTGGAAAGATGTGCCGGGTGATGATGGCGCGATTCGAAGCGCCCGACACTCGTGCCGCGTCGACGTAGTCGCGGCTTCTGAGCGACAGCACCTCACCTCGAACAAGGCGGGCGAGGCCGGTCCAGCCGAAGAGTGCGATGATCACCGCAAGCCCGACCGGTCCAGGTTTCCACCAGACTGAAATCAGGAGCAAGAGGGCAATGCCAGGAATCGAAATAATGACGTCGACGAAGCGCATGATCGCACTGTCGATGAAGCCCCCGTAAAAACCAGAGATTGCGCCCAGGGTCAGGCCGATCAACAAGGCGAAAACCAGGGCAAGGATTGCCACGGTCATCGAGACTCGCCCGCCGTAGGCGAGCCGGACGAGGATATCACGTCCATTGGGATCCGTACCCAGCGGATGGTCCCAACTCTGGAACCAGGGTTGGAGGAAGTTTCGCAGGTTACCGGTGGCGTAGTCGCTCCCCGTGATCGCCGCGAGGACCGGCGCCCCGAATGAAAAAACCATGAGCACTGCGCTGAGCACGAGCGCAGCCATCGCGATCTTGTCGCGCCGCAACGTGCGCCACGCACGCCTGTAATAGCCTGGGGTTGACAGGAGGACCGAGCGATCAGCCGCTGCGATCGGCGATTGCCCTGTGGTCGGCGATTCCTCGGCCTGGCGGGAATCGGCTGGTGGAGCGAGACGGTCACGTCGGTTCTCGGTAACTGCATCTGTCTGGTCTTGCATCGTCATGGTCGGGCCTCAAACAGTCACGTGCGTCGGTGAACGCAACCTAGTCGTACCGCACGCGCGGGTCGAGCACGCCGTACAGGACGTCAGCAATCAGGTTTCCGATGACGGTAAGAATCGCGAGCATCATCACGCACGCCATCGCGACCGAGTAGTCACTTGATTGTAGGGACGAGACAGTTAGCTGGCCGATGCCCGGATACGCGAACACGTTCTCAATGATCAGCGCGCCACCGAACAAACCGGGAATGGTCAGCCCGACAAGCGTCACCAACGGCAGCATGGCATTGCGGAAGGCATGGCCCATCAGCACGACATTGTTTCGCAGTCCCTTTGCCTGGGCGGTGCGAACATAATCCTGACGGACGACCTCGAGCATTTGGGAACGGATGTAGCGCGTCCAGTCGGCCAGGCTCAACAGGGCCAGTGCCGTCGCCGGCAGGATCAGGTGTTCGATCCGGTCCAGGATGTTGTCTTGTTCGCGCAAGTTTCGGACACCCGACGTGGGAAGGGATGGGAGACCCCATTCCTGGAACTTCACCGCGAAGAGGATGATCATCATCAGCCCAAGCCAAACGGTCGGGATCGAGCTGAAGGCTGTGGCGAACACCGTGACGATCCGGTCGAAGACCGAGTTCCGCTTCACCGCACAGATGACGCCGAGCGGTACTGAAATAACCAGGGCTAAAGCCAGCGAGGAAATACTCAGGATGAGCGTGTTGGGAATGGCCGATTTGATAAGGAAATCAACCGGGGCGTAATTGATGAAGCTATTGCCGAAATCCCCTTGACCGGCATTTCCCAGCCACGTGAAATACCGGAAGTACCACGGCTCGTCGAGGCCGAGGTTCGCCCGGATTCGTTCAAAATCTTCTGGTCTCATTTGTGGGCTGCGCTCGATGTTATCCGCCGGGCTTCCGGGAACCAGATTGAGCAGCGCGTAGATGAGGAACGAAATCCCCAGGATCAGGGGCACCATCCCAATCAGGCGGCGGATGATGTATCGAGACATGTAATGGACCCTTCCGGTTGCCTCTGCTGGCGCAATCGTTGGAGAATCTGCAGAAACTTGGAGGTGTGAAGGACATTGTTGACAGAATACATGATCGGATCGCGTGGCGCACAGTCCGGAATGGAACACTCGTAGCACCGGTTTGCGAGTGCAAACCGGTGCTACGAGGCCGTTACGGGTCAGTGCCTAGATGAAATGGCCAGCAATCGCCTAGGAATCGGCGCTGACCCAGGTCTTGCTGATCGACCAGACCGTGCCGTAGCCGTTCGGGATGTAGTTGTTGAGCCGGGGGGATGAACCGACGATCGACTGACGGAAGACGATGATGCCGGTCGCCACTTCGTCGTTCACAATGTTCGACGCCTCGATCAGGAGATCGATTCGCGCTTCGGGATCGAGTTCGGTGATCGCGGCGGTTTCGAGGCGATCGAACTCCTCGTTGCAGTAACGCATCGAGTTGAACCCTTGCGGAGGCGTGGACTCGCAGCCGTACATCGCGATCTGGGCACCGTCCGGCGACCAGTTGAAGCCCTGAACCGTCATCTGGTAGGTGCCGTTGTCGGTCTCGTCAAGCAAGGTCTGGAACGGGATGGCGGACGGGATTGCCTCAATGCCAACCTCACGCCACGCCTGCTGCATGTACGGGATTTGCTGGACGTACGTGGCCACGCCTTCGGAGTAGATGAACTCGAAGCTGAACTTCACGCCATCCTTCTCGACGATGCCGTCGCCATCGCTGTCGACCCAACCTGCCTGCTCAAGCAACGAGCGGGCCATATCGGGATCGAAGTTGTAGACGGTGTTGGTGCGGTCCGGCGCGTACGCTTGGGAGAGGACGGGTTGGGTCCCGTTGGCCTGGATTGCGAACCCCTGATAGACGGTCTCGGCGATCAGTTCCCGGTCCAGTGCGTAGTGCAATGCCTGGCGAACGAGCGGATCGAGGAAGAGGGTTTCCTTCGTCTCATCCTGGTTGACATGGTAGTAATTCATCGCCAGGGTGTCGAAGTTGACTACATTGAGCTCAGGGTTAGAGGCTCGCAGCGAAACGGCCTGTGTGAACGGCACGTCGGCGATGTCGGATTCGCCAGTCACCAGTGATTGGAGGTTCGCATTGGGGTCGACGATGACGCGATAGATATACCGGTCGACATAAGGAACATTGTTCGTGTCCCAGTAGTCGGCATTCTTCTCGAGAGTGACGTGATCACCCGGCACCCACTCGACGAACCTGAACGGGCCGGAACCGATGACGCGGGTCGGATCCTGCCCGGTCGCCCCGGGGTCGGCCCCGAATTCGGCGAACGGAACGCTTTCCCAGATGTGCTTCGGCAGGATGCCAAACTGGCCGGCGGCGTCCGATACGAACGTTGCCGATGGCGCCAGAGCGATCAACTGCACCGTGTGGTCGTCGACGACGATGAGTTCCTTCAGGGTCGACGCAACGGTGCTGCGCCGCACGCTGAGGCTATCCTCGGCGAGCACGGACTGGAACGTGAATTCGACATCCGCGGCCGTGAGTGGCGTGCCGTCGTGAAAAACCGCGTTCTGGTTGAGGTAGAAGGTGTAGGTGACACCGTCTTCACCAATCTCCCAGTAGTCCGCCAGTCCGGGGACATCGGTGCCATCGATCGTGCTCCCGCCGACCAGGCCGTCGAACAGAAATCCCGTGATCCAGCCGGAATAGACATCTGAAGTTAGCGTTGTGTTCAACGTTCCGATGTCGGATGTTTGAGAGTGGATGATTTCGCCGCCCATGTTCTCCGGCTCGCTGAACTGAAACTCTTCCTGCAGCGCCGCTTCATATTCTTCGCGGGTGATCGACGTGGTCGCGACTGCAACTGAGGCGGCTGGCGAAGATTCCTGGGCGACGACGCCCTTGGCGAGCATGCCCGCCGCCGATGCGGAAATGCCGAGCGCTGTCGCGCGTCGAACGAACCCACGCCGGCTAATCTGTCCGCCCTTCAGCTGTTCGACCAGCTGATCAATCGTGTGATGAGACATCCGAGAACCCCTCCGTTCCTGGATAGTCCGAAGGACAAGGTCACCTCCGGTACTTCCCTAAATGAGACAAGCAATCCTACCGCAGAACGGAGCTATTCGTCACGAAATGCCCATTTCGCGCGTTTCCTCCAGTCCTTTTGGAACCTTCTGAAAGTCCATGCACGCCGTTACGCTGGGCAGTGTGACTACATGCGAGCATGGCTCTCATTCAATCCCGGTCCGAAATCGAAGCACGGTCAGCGGATCGATTGAGGCACGGCGTCTGGTGGTGTCGTATGCTGCTTCGCATCAAAGCGTGCAGGTAGATCAGGTCCAATGGGCAGGCGCGGCGGCCTGCGATGGTTGTCCCAGGTGTGGTTCTTCGCCCATGAATGTCAGGACGACAATTCGCGTGGTCTTGTGGAGTGGGCTGACTGGCGGCTTGGTCGCCATCTCGACCATATTGCTCATGGACTGGATGATGCCCGGCGCGGTGTCGATTGCCCCGGCATCCCCTGGGCAGATCGTTGTGGTGGTCGATGGGGCGGTCGCGACTCCGGGGGTTGTCCATTTGGCCGCTGGCTCTCGACTCAACGCTGCTATTGATTCCGCCGGTGGGCTTGCCGCCAACGCCGACACTACGGGCTTGAATCTCGCCGCGCGCATCGGGGACGGAGAGCAAATCACGATCCCCTCGCGCGTGGAGCGAGCCACACCCGAAGATGGCACTGTAGGCTCGCGGTTCGATCCCGCTGGCATCCTCATCGATATCAACACCGCTGCAATCAGCGAACTGGACCAGCTTCCCGGTGTGGGACCGGCCATCGCCCAGCGCATCGTCGACTACCGAACAAGCAATGGACCGTTCGATTCGATCGAGGAACTCGACGAGATCGAGGGCATATCCCTGGAGATGGTCGAGGAGCTTCGCCCGCTGGTGACTCTCGGTGAGTGAGCCGTGGGGGCTTGGCCTGGGAGCGGCCGTCGTGCTCGGCGCATTGATCGGTACTCCGGCCCTGATCGTGCTGCCCGCCGTTGTCATCGTTGCCCAGGTCGTACAGGGACGTTCCAACGCTCGTTTCCTGCTGGTCATTGTGGCTATCGCAGCTGTCGGAGCAGGCCGTGCGGCGATGCAGGATGCACCCGAAGTACCGGCCGACCTGGCGCAGTCGACTGGGGCCTATCTGCAGGTCCAGTCGCTCCCGCGAACCTCGAACGCTGGTGATTCCGTGCTCGTGATGGTGCGTGATCTGCAGTTCGAAGGGAGTGCACGTCCTGGTGGAGACATCACCGTACTGGTCTGGTTGCCCGAAGGTGAGCGGGCGGCACCGGGAGATGAGCTCGAGGTTGTCTGGTCGATCGATACGATGAGTGATATCGACCCGGGCTACGGCTCCTATCTTCAGTCTCGCGGCGCAGTCGCCCAGGGTCGGATCTGGTGGGTTTCGAACCGTGAGCAGAGCTCAGTATTCCTTCATCGCCTGGTCGATCTTCGCCGCCACATCAGCGAAGGACTGCACCGGGTCCTGCCGGGAGATGCTGGCGCTCTCGCTTCCGGGATCGTCACCGGTGACGACTCCGACCTGAGTGACGATGCGCGCGATGCATTTCTCCGAACCGGTACCAGCCATATCACCGCAGTGAGCGGCGCCAATGTCGCGATGATCCTCGCGATCTGGAACCTGGTGATCCCGGCCGGCCGGAACCGCCGGTTGATCGCCGTCCAGGCCGTCATCATCGTTTCAATCTGGTTGTACGCCGTGCTCGTCGGATTGGAACCGCCTGCCCTTCGCGCCGCGATCATGGCGACGCTCATCCTGCTGGCGGGCCGGAGCGGTCGACGTCCGGACCTGCTGACGTTGCTGGCGATGACCTCGGCGGCCATGGTGCTCTGGGATCCAGGCTACGTCCGCGCGGTTGGATTCTGGCTTTCCGTGGTCGCCACGGGCGCCATCATCATGCGCGTTCCCACCGCACCGGGCACTGGTTGGCGGCCAATGTTGCGGGGCATGTTGGAGGGTGTGGCGCTTGCCCAGATCGCGACCCTGCCGGTCGTGTTGATGACCTTCGGCACCTGGTCGTTGACCAGTATCCTGGCCAACGCCATGTTGGCGCCGCTGATCTGGCTGGCCTTCCCGCTCTGCTTCATGCTGGCCGCAATCGTTGTTGTCCTGCCCTGGATCGCACCGGTAGCGGCATTGGTGCCGGTTATCCCGCTGGACGTTGCGCTGCAGATCGTCAGCATGCTCGGTTCGTCGATGCCGCCGCTCGATTTCAATAATACGGGTATGGCGGGTGTCGTGGCGATCGCGCTTCCCTGCGCGATCGGGGTGGCGTTGCTGTCGTCGGAAACGCAGCGGTGGGGTTCGATCGTTGCCAAGCAATGGCAGGAACGGCCCGTAGCCGTGGGGATGGTGCTGGTTGGCCCGGCCGCGGGCATCCTGGCGGGCCTGGTGCTTGGCCTGATCCTGGCATGATCGAGCACTGCCGATTCAAAACCGGTTGACAAAAAGGGTCGGAAACGCGTATCTTCCCGTGCGCTGCCCCCATGGTCTAGCGGCCTAGGACGTCACCCTTTCAAGGTGAAGATCGCGGGTTCGAATCCCGCTGGGGGTACCAGATGAGAGCGCCTATGGGCGCTCTTTTTCGTGATCGACTTCCCGGAGGAATCGCTCGTGCCCGGCAAACTTTCGTTGGCGGAGATCATTGATCTACTGAATCTTGCTCCTTTGCCAGGCGAAGGTGGGTACTTTCGCCAGACCGTGAGCGTGACGGACGCCAATCCAGGACGGCTTAACGCGCCGTTGAACACGGCGATCCTGTTCCTGGTCACGCCGGAATCGTGGTCGGGTTTGCACATGCTCGAGTCGGAGGAACTCTTTCACTTTTACATGGGAGACGAATGCCGAATGGTTGTATGCTCACCCGATGGAGCACTTGAAGAGCGCCGTATCGGCACGGATCTGCAAGCGGGATGTCAGGTGCAAACACTGGTGCCGGCCGGCATGTGAAGGCACCCGGCTGGTCGAAGGCGGAGCGTTCGGGTACGCCCTGCTCGGTACGACGATGACGCCGGGATTCCGGCAAGACCAATTTCGACTGGCACATTTTGCCGACCTCGAATCGTTACCACCGGCGGTGGCCGCCATGCTGTCGGCGTTCCTTTCGCCCGGACCATAATCGTTCCGTTGGTCGCGGCAGTCCCGACGCTGTTCGGGACTGCCGTCACCGAATACTGACCGCATATCCCAGAGGGAGTACACGATGGACGTCATATTTCCGGTAGCTGGTCTTGGGAGCCGCTTGCGCCCACAGACGTGGAGCAAACCCAAGCCGCTGGTCAGCGTGGCCGGCAAACCCATGTTCGAACACGTCATGGATCGCATCCTGCCGATCGAACCGGAGAAGCTGGTTTTCATCACCGGGTACTTGGGCAACCAGTTGGAGCAATGGGCGCGCGCCACGTATCCCGATATCGAACTGGCATTCGTCGAACAGCCCGAGATGCTGGGCCAGACCGATGCCATCGTGCGCACCCGGGAGATTTGCCACAGCGACGCGCTCATCCTGTTTCCCGACGCGCTCTTCGAGGCCGATTTCTCGATCCTCGAGAGCGTGGATGCCGACGGAGTCATCTACACCAAGATCGTCGACGATCCGTCCTCGCTGGGCGTTACCCTGGTCGAAAATGGCTACATTACCCAGTTGATCGAAAAGCCGTCTGAGCCTGTATCGAACCAGGCGACGGTCGGTATCTACTATTTCAAGCAGGTGCAGGCGTTGTACTCGGCAATCGACGAGCAGATGCGTCGCGGCCTGAAAACCAAGGGTGAGTACTTCATCGCCGACGCGATCCAAGTGATGATCGATGGCGGCGCCAGGTTCGTCTCCAGCAACATCGATGTCTTCGAAGATTGCGGCAATGCCGATTCTCTACTCCACACCAACCAGTACCTGCTCACGCTCAATCCCCCGGCGCCGGCCCAGCGAGCAAGGTCGGTGATCATCCCCCCATCGTTCGTTGACAGCACGGCCGTGGTCGAAAACGCGATTATTGGGCCCTACGCCAGTGTCGGTCCCCGGGCAATTATCCGCGACGCAGTGGTCCGGGATTGCGTGATCGAGGCCGACGCGTTCGTCAATGGCGTCGTACTGGAGCACTCGGTGATCGGCCGCTCGGCGTCGATCGGGGGCACACCCAACCAGTTAAACGTCGCCGATTCGACCAAGGTGCGCGTGTGAACAGCAACAACGACGTTTCAAGCGAATCGGTCAACGCCGCCACCCATCATCCCGAGCGCGAGTGGTACGAACTCTCGGTCGATGTCGACGCCGAGGCTGTCGAACCGGTAACCGAACTCTTCGCGCGCTACGGCTTCAACGAAGGCGTCGCGATCGACGAGCCCTATGTGCAAGATGGCGATGGCGACAACCTTGAGGTCGACCTGTCCAAGCAGTTCACGGTGCGTACCTACGTCGCGGATTCGGATTTCGAGCCGGGTCTCGTCGAGGAGATTCGCCAGGCGCTGTGGCACTACGGTCGCCTCCGGAGCGTAAGCGACCTGCGAGTTTCGACGCTGAAAGAAGAAGACTGGGCCAACGCCTGGAAAGAGCATTTCCAGGTTCACCAGATTGGCGAGCGGGTGGTAATCCGACCGCCGTGGCAGGAGCATGAGCCGGTTGGCGACCAGGTCGTCGTCGAGCTCGATCCCGGAATGGCGTTCGGGACTGGCCTGCACCCGTCGACCAAGATGTCGGTGCTTGGCGTCGAGCAGGTCATCAGGCAAGGCGACCGCGTGTTCGACGTTGGCACCGGTTCGGGCATCCTCGCAATTTCCGCACTCAAGCTGGGTGCCGTCCACGCCGATTGTGTCGATGTTGAAACGGTCGCCGTGCGCGCGACTCGTGAAAATGCCGAGCGTAACGGCGTGTCCGATGCGCTCGCGGTCGAGCTGGGCACTGCTGGTTCAGGAGAGCCATTTCAGGGCGAGTACGATGTTGTGCTGGCCAACATCATCGCCCGTATCCTGATCGAGCTCGCCCAATCGCTCGTGCAGGCCACGCGAGCCGGGGGGCATCTTGTTCTCGCCGGAATTATCGAGAGCCGCGAGGCGGAGGTTGTTGATGCCTTCACCATTCAAGGGGCGACCGTTGTCACCCGGCGCCAGATGGACGACTGGGTGGCACTGGTGATGATCAGGGAAGCCTGAATCGGGCGGCGGGTTTTGGGCCATATCGAGCTGGCCAACTGCCGCGCATCGATGCGTGTAGTGGCGATCAGGGCCAGGTTGACACCTACGAAGTTGGCGTTCGGCAGGCGGCACGGGGGATTGCACGGTCTGGATTCCATTCGGCGGGTTAGCGCCGTCGCCGGAAGCGCGAGGCAACTCCCGCCCCAACGATGGTGCCGACGCCAATGAGGGCATCTCCAAGCGGGTAGTAGCCACGCGCTGCTGGAGCCGATGCAGGGGGTGTGTAGCGATGCATTCGCAGCCAGAGGACGACCGTGCCGGTCATTGCCCGCAGGATCACCTTGATATTGCCGCCAGTCGCGTTGCCGGCGACGCGGGGGTAGTGCGGAACACCTACCTGGACCATGGTGGCGCCCTGTCGCCGCAGTTTGGCCTGGGTTTCAGCGTTCAGCAAGGCGCCCGCCGATGTCAATTCCAGTGACCGGATCAAGTCGCCCCGGAAAATCTTGAACGCGCAATCCAGGTCCCTGATGTGGACATCGAACAGGATCCGGATTACCAGATTGAACACTTCGGCATTGATCCGGCGAATGATCGGATCCGAGCGTTCCATCCTGAACCCGGCAACGATATCGAACAGCGGAACGAACGGCGTCAGGAGCCGGATATCGGCGATGTCGAATTGCCGGTCCGCATCCATGAACATCACGTATTCACAGGCCGAAGCCCTGAACCCGGACTGCACCGCGCCGCCGTAACCCTGGTTGACCCGATGATGCACTGGTTTAACGCGCGGGTCTTCCGTCGCTAGCCGGTCGATGATCGCCGCCGTTTCGTCCCGGCTTCCATCGTTGACGACGATCACCTCGAAACCCGTGGTGAACGTTGGGAGTATATTCAATGCCCTTCGCACCACAATCTCGATGTTGGCTTCTTCGTTGTAGGCAGGAAGGACCAGGGAAAGGGTGCCTGGAATCGGCACGGAGGTTCCCTTCGGGGCAGAGGCAGTTGGGCTGGTCACGGAATCTCCAGATGGCAGTGGTCGGTGTGTGAGGCATGGTCGATACTGGTCGGTCGATCCGGCGATTCTACCGGCCACCGACGATGATTTCAGGAACCTTGCCGAACGTCACACATTGACCCGGAACGTAGCGCGGCCAAATTGTACGACATCGCCATTGGATAGTCGGATCCGGGACCGTACGGGACTGCCGCCAACGAATGTACCATTGGTGCTACCAAGATCCACGAGCCACCATCTGCCCTGATCGAACATGACCTCCGCGTGCGCCCCGGACACGAACGGATCGTCGATCATCAACGTATTCTCGTCGCGTCGGCCGACCGTGGTGTAATGATCGAGCGGTAGGACATCACCCGTTTGAAGCGTTGACTCGGCAGGATCAATCACTTCGAGCGAACTCGAGGGACTGGGCAGTGTCTGCGACGCGGAGGCTGATGTGGTCGAACCGATCGCTACCAGTTCCCGGATGGACACGCGGGCAACCTGATAGAGGAAATAGTAGATCAGCCCGATAAAGACGATGCGCAAGATCAGGATGAACCAGTCGAACGAGACGGCGGAGTCGAGCGAGAAATCCATTAGCGCAAACCGCCGCGCCGCAGATCCGTGGCGTGAATTTCGATAACGAGCCGCTGGCCGCCGAAGGAAATTTCGTCCCGCTCCTCGACGTCTGCGATGCGAATGGCTTCGCCGTTGACTCGCGTCCCGTTCGTGCTGTTCAGGTCATGAACACGGATCCCACTGCGATCGCAGTCGATCCGGGCATGGCGCCGCGATACGTCAGGCGAATCGAGGACGATATCGTTTTCAGGCGCCCGGCCGACACTGGTCGTTCCCGGCGGCACGATGAATGTCCGTCCCTTGTGGACACCGTCGATTGCCCGTAGCGACGCCGACCGCCGGTTCCCCGGTGCTTCGACGCGATA
>JALZMD010000103.1 GCA_030858375.1 Chloroflexota bacterium | reverse complement strand
CGCGTTTAGCGACTAGCCCTCGACCACGGCCAACACGTCCTTCTCGGAAAGGATGAGGAGGTCCTGGTCGTCGAGCTTGAATTCGGTGCCGGCGTACTTGGCGAAAAGCACCTCGTCGCCAACGCTCACATCCAGCGGGATGCGATCACCGTCATCGTCGCGGCGGCCTTCACCGGCGGCGACGATTGTGCCGCGCTGCGGCTTTTCCTTGGCAGTGTCCGGCAGCACAATGCCGCTGGCGGTGGTTTCTTCTCGCGTGGCTGGCTTCACGACCAAGCGATCACCGAGGGGCTTGAGCTTAGTCTTGGTTGCGGAATCCGACATTGTTCCCAATCCTCCTGAACAATTCAAGCGCCCGAGCATCCCGGGCACACATCAATCTCATCGCCCTCTCGTTGGGACGATCCATCAATTGCAGTATCAATCTATCACAAGGATTAGCACTCATCAAGGGGTGAGTGCTAAAGCATTGGCAAATGGGGCCCCAGACTGCTAATTCAGTTCGAGGGCGGGACGCGCTGCCAAGGGCGGTCGACGAGGTGCCGGCATGGACGATGCGACGCCACGCCCGGAGTAACCGACACGATTGCTGCCGCGTTGGTTGGAAGAAACGGTCGAGCCATGGGCGACAACCATCGTAGAATCTGTCGACAGCTTCGTTGAAGGTGAATTCCAGCCCCAAACGTTTCGTTCGATGCCAGCATCGCTGGAAGTGTCCGACGACCTTGCAAGCGTGATGATTTATACGAGTCGGGCTCGACGAAGTCAAAACTCGCGTTCACCTTGGCATACGCCAGGCCAGGACTCAAGATGCAATGCGGATAGAATGTTTGTAGCGGAGGAAGATCAAGGCCCCGGCGCTCCACATGGAACGATTCGTGAAGGATGGACAAGTGTCGACGCAGCGAACAAGTCAGGATTTCTATGCCAGGCGCGTGCGCGAGGCGAAGGGTTCGCCCACCCTGGCCGTATCGGAAGCTGCTCGCCAGTTGAAGGCGCAGGGGGTCGATGTGATCGACCTGGGCGGCGGTGATCCGGATTTCATCACGCCCCAACATATTCGCGACGCAGCGATCATGGCGATGAACACCGGTGACACCCATTATGTCGGCGGGTCCGGCACGCCGGAGCTTCGGAAGGCTATCTCCAACAAGCTGCAACAGGATAATCGAATCGTTACCCATCACAATAGCGACATCCTGGTGACGCCCGGAGGAAAGTTCGCGCTGTTCCTGGCTGCGCAGGCATTCGTGGAACCTGGTGTCGACGTGATGGTGCTGGAACCCGCCTGGGTTTCGTACGTCCCGATCGTCGAGCTCGCAGGTGGAACCGCCATTCACGTGGGCCTGGATCCCAATACCAATTTCGCGATCACCCGTGAAGTGTTGGAACACCACGTCACGCCAGCCACACGGATCATCATGCTCAATTCTCCAAACAACCCGACCGGGCGCGTTGTGACCCGCGAAGAAACCGAGATTCTCGCCTCGTTTGCGGTCGAACATGACCTGATGGTCTGGACCGACGAGATCTACGAAAAGATCATTTACGACGGCCGTGAGCACATCAGCATCGCCACGTTTCCGGGTTTGATCGAACGCACCCTGACCTTCAATGGGCTATCGAAAGCGTACGCGATGACTGGTTGGAGGTTGGGATACGTTGCCGGTCCCAAAGCACTCATCGCCCAGTTGTCCAAAATCAACAGCCACGCTACAACGTGCGCGACCTCCTTCGCCCAGGCGGGAGGCGTGGCCGCCCTGAATGGCCCACAGGATATGATCCATGAGATGGTCGGGGCGTGGGACCGGCGGCGCCACCTGATAACGGATGGCCTCAATCGCGTCAAGGGACTGAGGACGAATCTCGTGGAAGGGGCATTCTATGCGTTCGTAGACGCCAGGGAGATCGATACCGATTCCGTTCGCCTTGCTGACAGGATCCTCAAGGAAGTTCACGTCGCCCTGGTGCCTGGTATTGCGTTCGGAGAATCCGGTGAGGGTCATCTTCGCCTGTCGTTCGCAACCAGCGACGACGCGCTGGAACGAACAGTCGATCGTCTGGCGAAGCTCTTTGGTACGCAGTAGACATAGAGATCCCTCACCGCAAAAGGAGTATCAACGTGACCGTCGAGACTCGTTTGGCTGAACTTGGAATCGACCTCCCTGAGCCCATTTCACCCGCCGCGAACTACGTACGGCACCAACTGACCGGCAACCTGTTGTTCATCAGTGGAACTGGGCCCGACGCAGGTGCCGCCAAAGGCAAGGTCGATACCGATGTATCCGTCGCGGAGGCGTCCCAAGCGGCACGCTCGGTCGGCCTGCAGATTCTCGCGACCACCCAGGAGGCGCTGGGATCGCTCGACCGGATCACCAGAACGGTCAAAGTGCTGGGTATGGTAAATAGCGCCCCAAACTTCGAGGAGCATCCCAAGGTGATCAACGGCTGCTCGGATCTTTTCGTGGAAGTCTTGGGCGAGGCCGGACGCCACACCAGGTCGGCGGTCGGATTTGCGTCACTTCCAAACTCGATCTGCGTGGAGATTGAAGCGACCTTCGAAATCGAGTAATATTCGCGCTCACAGGGTAACGAACGAACCACATACGTGTTCAGCCGTGCATTGCGTAATGCGCGGCTGCTGTTCAATACACTGTCAAACGATGAGACGCTCGTTCGGCGTACACGAAATTGGGGTAGCAGACCATGGATAACAAGCCAATTCCCGTGACTCGTGAGGGTTTCGAGCGACTCACCGGAGAACTCAGGGAACTAACGGACGTAAAGCGTCCCGAGATCGTTGCTGCCGTCGCCGAGGCGAGGTCACACGGTGACCTCCGAGAGAATGCCGCCTACGATGCCGCGCGGCAGGACCAGGCAATGATCGAGAAGCGGATCATCGAACTCGAAGGAATGCTCCGCAACGCCAAGGTGATAGACGCCTCGTCGGCTGCGAACGCCAACGGCCTGATCGGTGTCGGGAGCAAGGTCACCGTCGATTTCGATGGTGAGGACGAGCAATATACGTTAGTTGGAGCAATCGAGGCTCAACCGGCGGCGGGTCTCATTTCGACGGAATCTCCCATTGGGCGCCAACTCGTTGGCAAGAAGGCCGGCGACTCGGCCAGGGTCGAGACACCGGGCGGCTCAATGATGCTCACGATCAAGGCAGTTGAATAGGGTCCGCCACATACCGGAGCGGGTGGCCGCTCGGCGCGAGCAATTCGACGTGCTCAAACGCCGGGTCCGTCATCCACTCTGGTGGTTCCCGGATCCAACAGTGCAGCAGCAAGAAGCCTATCGCCGCATCTGGCAGAATCTGCGCGTGGTGCAGGACGTGCGCGATGGGCGGCACGACACGCAGGAATGGCGAGCCCGGGCGGGACCATTCGCAATGTGCTGCGTGAGGGTGCCACCTACCTGCTTCACAGCCGAACTTGGTTCTTTGCAAACAGTCCTGGCGTCATTTCCCTTCGTTCGTTTGCATCCTCAATCGTTCTTCCACATCCCTATCCAGGAGATAGGTTTCCTGTCTGACGGCCCGGTGCAACGCAACGACCTGACACGTAAAGGGCTCGACGAGTTCATCGCCCAGGCTCATCGACCCCTGCTCGATTTCCCATCGTTCCCGATTGTCCTGGGACCGGTCAACTCTTTCGCCGATGCCGCCTTCCTGGACATTGACGACGATGGGTGGCTGTCACGCATTCACAAGCGTCTCCTCGATTTCGCTACGGTGCCACCCAGAACGCGGTACCCGTACTTGCCCCATATGACATTGGCACACTATGACCGGGAGGCTCCCATAGGCAATCTGCCGGCAGCTCTGGCTGAATGGCGTGACCTGCCATTGGGTAAGTTCATTGTCGATCGGGTCGAGGTCGTACTGCTCGAAACCAAAGAGACGTTTCCGCCGTTTAATGTCGTTCACGAGTTTATGTTAGGCACGACCAAGGCCCGGGGAATGATTCCGCAACGGCCAGGCTTCGGCACTGACAACAGGTTGTCTTGAAGGCGGCCCGTATGTCGCCGGATACACAGCCCTGGACAAGAGCCGGTTTGTCGAACGTATTTCGAACCTCCTGGCTCCGCCGGATGCCAAACGCTTGCATAGTTAGCGAAAAACTGCGCATCGAGATCGGTTCCCGGCCTAGCAGATGGCGAAGGTCGGGCGCGACGGTGTCTGCCATTCCCAATCGAGCCGTTGTGAAGATCGCCGACGTAACCAAAGCAAAGCCTACAGAATGCCCGCGTGTCCTCATTCCCCGCATGAACGAGAGGAGCGAGGGATTCGAATACTCAATTGTTCGGCCGAGCGCATCTGAAAAAAGGCGGCTACTTGTCCGTAATCAAGCGCCTCACTTCCGGCAAGGCGATAGGCACGTCGCTCATGGCCAGCTTCAGTGAGCGCCTTGACACCAACTGCGGCGAAATCCCGCGCATCGACGAAGCTCGTCCTGCCCTTGCCCGCGGGAACGGCCAGAACATTCTCGTCCCTTATTTCCTCAAGATGCGCGGTACAGAGATTCTACATATAGAAACTCGCCCTGAGGAACGTGTAGTCGATTCCCGTCCCTTCCAGATGCCATTCGATCTCCCGGTGAGGCACGACCGGTATCTTTTCGGCACCCAGAAAGGAAAGCAGGACGAAATACTGCACGCCTGCCTCCTGGGCCATATCGATGAATGGATTGATGTGCGTTTTGATATCCGAGATGGCGGGAGGACGCATCAGGAAGATCTTGCGCACCCCGTCGAAGGCGTTTCGCCACGTATCGCGTTGGGGGAAGTCAAAAGGTATGGAGACAAGATCATCATCGATGCCTCCTCCTCGCCCTCGTCCTGACCGCATGCCGGCTCGAACCGCAACACCGTTCAAGAAGGTGACGAATTACCTCGGCACATACGTTGCCCGTGGCTCAGAGAACCAGAATGTCGGGATTTGCCATAACGCCTCCCCCTCTTGTGCCAGTGTCAACTGAAGGCGGACGATGCCGCCTACAAGTCCCTTGCTTAGCCTTCGGCGATGCGCTGGACCACGGCGTCGCCGAACGAGGATGTCGACGCCATGCCGCCGAGCAAGTCGGGTGTTGTGATCCCGGCTGCAATCGTTTCGAAGACCATCTTTTCGACGAGGTCGGCTTCCTGTTCGAGCCCGAGTGACGTGCGGAGCATCATGGCCGCCGACAAGATCATGCCCACTGGGTTGGCCCTGCCCAAGCCCGCAATATCCGGCGCACTGCCATGGATCGGTTCGTACAGCCCTGGACGTTTCCCGGATGCTGCGGGAGCGCCAAGACTCGCCGAGGGCAGGACGCCGATCGACCCTCCGAGAACCGAGGCCTCATCAGTCAGGATGTCTCCGAACATGTTTTCGGTCACGATGACATCGTAGGCAGACGGTTGCTGGATCAACTTCATGGTCATTGCGTCGACGAGCATGTGATCCAGCGCCACTTCGGGATAGTCCGCTGCCACCTCGGTGACGATTGATCGCCAGAGCCGTGATGACGACAGCACGTTGGCCTTGTCGACGCTGGTCACGTGTCCGCGTCTTGCGCGAGCAACGTCGAAGGCAAGCCGGGCAATACGTTCGACCTCGTGCTCGCGGTAGACCAGGGTGTCGAGGGCGACCCGCCCGCGGCGCTCCTTCCACTGTCGGGAAGGGCGCCCGAAGTAGATACCGCCGGTAAGCTCGCGCACGACCAGCAGATCGGTTCCCTTGAGGACCTCGGGCTTAATCGGCGTCGCATCGAGGAGGGCGTCGATCACTGATACGGGTCGAAGGTTCGCGTAAAGACCAAGTGATTTGCGGATTTTAAGGAGCCCCTGCTCGGGTCGAACGGCCGACGAAGGATCGGACCACTTGGGTCCACCAACCGCACCAAGCAGACAGGCATCGGCCGAACGTGCCCCTTCGATATCTTCGTCCCGCAGCGGGATCCCGTACTCATCCATGGCGATGCCACCGATCAGGAGTTCGCGGTATGCGAACGTGTGACCACTGCGGCGGGCCACGGCGTCGATCACTTTCCGCGCTTCAGCGATTACTTCCGGGCCTACGCCGTCACCGGCAAGGACGGCCAAGGTTGCCAAGTTGGAACTCACCTCGTCACGGGACGCTTGCATAGCGCAGGAACTCTCCTTGTTGGTGTGGCAACCGATCACTCCGAACCTGTGCGGGCAGAACATGCGATCGACAGGATCCGGATTTGCCACATTTTTCTTCGATCGATCCGGGACCGCCCTTACGAGGTCAGGGAGATTGCCATCGGGTGATTGACGGTCGGTTTCCAACCTGATCGACTGCGCTCGAAATCAGTTATGTCACTTACGTGGGTGAGCGTAAGGCCGATGTCGTCGAGCCCTTCGAGCAGCCGATGTTGCGTGAAGTCGTCCATGGGAAAGGTAGTGTGCAACCCGACTGCCGGGGCCGAAATGGTGCGCGCCTCGACATCGACGATGACTTCGAGAAATGGGTGTTCCGCGGCGGCTTCGAGTAGTTCGGCGCCAAAGTCTTCGGGAACCACTACGGGAATG
>JALZMD010000027.1 GCA_030858375.1 Chloroflexota bacterium | reverse complement strand
TGCCCTTGTAGCCGGTCAGGATCGCGCCGCGTTTGGCCGCGCCGCGCCGGGCGTAGAACATCTGGGTGTAGGTGAGATGGGCGCCCGATTCGTACTGTAGGATCGCGGTGGCCGTGTCGTGGTTGCCGGTGTCGGTCGCGAAGCTGCACTGCCAGCGGCCATCCCACCAGCCTTTGGCCTCGCTCATGTCGTTGAGGATGCCCTGCTTGTAGAAGAGGTTGTACTGGCTCTCCGGGCACTCCTTCTGGATCGGGCATTCGAGGCAGTAGAGTCCGGCCGGCATCTCGCCGGTAAAGACCGTTTTCGATTCGACCGCGACGATCCGGGACGGAGTCTTGCCAACCAGGTACGTCAGGTAATCTAGGTCGTGCGTCGCCTTCTGCAACCAGAGTCCACCGGTAAGCGCCTCGTTGCGCATCCAGCCGTGGTAGTAATTCGAGCCGTAGAAGGGCACATTGTTGGTCGCCTGCACGTTCTCGACGGTACCGATCACGCCGCTGTCGATGACCTCCTTGGTCATCACGCAGAGTTCAGAGAGGCGCAACGGGAAGGAGACGACGACCTGGCTGGCGGTGGTCAACGAGGCGGCGTGGAGCTGGGAGAGCTGGTCCTCGTCGATCGCGACCGGCTTTTCGAGAAAGAGCGGCAACCCGCGCTCCAGCACCTTGATCGCATACGGCGTGTGATAGAGGCAATTGGTGCCGATTAACACACCGTCGAGTTCGGCGCCGTCGAGCATCGCGTCGACATCGTCGTAAAACGCCACGTTCCCCAGCTTTTCGGGGAAGCGCAGGCGTAGCGACGATTCGGCGGGGTCGATCACGGCCACCACCGTCGCGTCGGTCCCGAACGTGTCGATGGTGGCGAGCATGCCGCGAATCCGCCCGCCGTAGCCGATGACCCCGAGTCGTTTCATGCCGCAAGTCTCCCACCTGGTCCCGTCGTCCTGCCGTCGAGCACTCGCTCGCGCCGTCAGCGGCGAGTGTGGAATGCGTGACGCAGCCTGTCAACGGTCGAGCGAAGGCAGGCGTTCCGACGTGGGACGGCCGCGCTTCGCTCGCCAGTGAAATCTCGACATCGTCAAGTTCGTCCATTGCATTGGGACAGGGCTTGACTCCTCTTGGCTGTCCGTCACCCTAAGCGCCAGCGAAGGGTCTCCATGCGAAGCACTCTGCGGCGCAGCCGACGCTCGGACGGGCGGCAACGTAGTCCGGCTTCGCCGGATGCGCTTCGCGCGGGGATTCCTCCTTCGTCGGAATGACGGAAGGTGGGTAGCTACGAGTGTCGTACCAACGAGCATCCGGATTTTTGGTCACCGCCCGTCACATCTGGCTGACGTGAGCGAAGTACTCCTTCCGGTTCAGGGCATCGAGCCCGATGCGTTCCCGCAATGGAACCGCCCCGGTGACCGGCGCGAACGAATCGAACCGGGTTTCGAAATCGGCCTCACCCCGGCTGAATCCCGGCAACCGCCGTTCGAATGGCTGGATCGCCGTGGAGGGGATCGTGCCGCTCACGCGCCATCGATCACCCCGCCGGTCCAATCGATCGGCCACACCACGTACCCCACCCAGCGCGTTGAGCACCTCCCGCAGGCAGTCGTCCGGCACATCGAGCTCGAAGCGTTCGATCGGTTCGTGCACGCGCGTTCCCGCCCGGCGAAGCGCCTCCATCAACACCAGCGGCGTCAGGTGACGGAAGTCGGCGGCGACCGACACCGGCGAGGAAAAGCCAACGTGCGTCACCTCAACCACGAGATCGATCACGTTCCACCCGTAGAATCCTTCTTCCAGTGTCTGACGGACCGTTTCCTCGATTGCGGTGTAGAACGAGAGTGGCAACGAGCCGAGTTGGCGGCGGTAATCAAGGCCGCTACCATCCGGCGCCGCCGCCACCGAGAGGCCAACGGTGGCGGCGAACGGGTTTCCGGGCCCCATGAGCTCAACCGCCGACCCGCAACCGACCGGTCGCTCGACGTGGATGACCTGGCTTGGCTCGAAGAGCGCGCAGACCCCGAACTCGTTTTCGAGCGTGGCCGCGATGACCTCCTTCTGCACCTCGCCGTAGAGCCGAACCGCGATCAGACCGCGAGCGGTGTCGCGCCGGACGCTGATGAGCGGATCATGGTCCGCCAGGTCGGCAAGCGCGGCGTTCAGCCGGTGCCGGAGGGCGGGATCGGCAGGTCTTACCACGCTCTCCAGAACGGGTGGCGGGAAGGCTGCGGGCCGATGTCCCGGCTTTGGGGTGCCCAATGTGTCGCCTATCCGGGCATCCTTGAGGCCGTGCAACCGGACGATGTCGCCCGCTTTCGCAGAGGTCGTAGTCACCACGTCACCCTCGTCGAACGCGTCGATGCCGGTGATCCGGGCCCGCTCCTGCTCGGAGCCGTCATCGGCATCGGCGCGGCCGACGATGACCGATTGCCGTGCACGAATGGCGCCGGCGTGCAGCCGTGCGTAGACGATCTTCTCGCCGCCGCGGCCACGCTGGATCTTGAAGATCTCACCGCTCAGGGGATCGGCGTCACAATCCGGGGCTGGCGGCAGGAAGCGGGCGATCCCTTTCAGGAGGTCAGTCACGCCGGCGCCGGTCATCGCCGAGCCGAAGAACAGCGGGCTGACGTGGGCATGGCGCGTCTGCGCGGTGAGCGCGTCGCGCAACGTGGGGAATGGGACGTGGCCACGATTCCGCAGGTAGCAATCGAGCAGACGGTCATCGTGTTCGGTGAGCACCTCGGTCAGGCGGTCGATGAACCGGTGGTCGTCGGAGGCGTGAGCAAGGACGCTTGCGCCCGGGCTGCCGATGGCGGTGACCGTATTCAGGGCCACGACGCGGACGTCCAGTTTCTGTTGGATCTCGTCCAGCAGGTCGGGCTCGCGGGCGCCCCGCCGATCAATCTTGTTGGCGAAGAGGATAAGCGGAAGGTTCAAGGAGCGGATGGCCTGGGCCAACCGGCGCGTCTGGGCCTGGACACCCTCAACCGCCGAGATAACCAGCACTACGCCATCGAGCACGCGCAGGGCGCGCTCGACCTCAGCGATGAAATCGGGGTGTCCGGGTGTATCGATCAGGTTGACTTTGAGATCGCCGATCCGGAAGGAGACGACGGCCGACTGGATCGTGATACCGCGCGCACGCTCCAGTTCCAGGGTATCGGTGTGAGTGTTTCCGTGGTCGACACGGCCTATCGACGGAATGACACCAGCGTGATAGAGGATCTGTTCAGTGAGACTGGTCTTTCCGGCGTCGACGTGCGCCAGGATCCCGAT
>JALZMD010000097.1 GCA_030858375.1 Chloroflexota bacterium | reverse complement strand
ACTCGGCCTGCAGGATCTGGTGGATCTCGCGCGTGCCTTCGTAAATGACCGAGCCCCGCGCGTTGCGCATAAAGCGCTCGACCGGATATTCGTTCGAGAAACCGTACGATCCGTGGATCTGGATCGCATCGTCGGCCGCCTGGAACGCCGCATCGGTGGCGTACCACTTGGCGAGCGATGTTTCCTTGGTGTTGCGGATACCCCGGTTCTTGAGTTCGGCCGCCCTGTAGACCAGCAGCTCCGAAGCCTGATGACCGGCAACCATCTTCGCGATCATCTGCTGCACCAGCTGGTGCTTGCCGATCGGTTGCCCAAAGGTGTGCCGCTCGTTGGCGTATTTGACGCTGGCGTCGAGCGAGGCCCGGGTAAGGCCAACCGCGCCGGCGGCGACGGTAAATCGACCCTGGTCGATGCAGCTCATGGCGATCTTGAAGCCTTCGCCTTCCTCGCCGACCCGGTTTTCCATGGGCACACGGACGTTGTTGAAGGCCAGCTCCCCGGTGTTCCCGGCTCGCACCCCGAGCTTGCCCTTGATCGTGCCGGTGGTGAATCCGTCCATTCCGCGTTCCAGGACGAACGCTGTGAGGCCACGCTGCTTGAGCGACCGGTCGGTGCTGGCGAAGACGAGGAAGTGGTCGGCAATGTCAGCCAGCGAAATCCACATTTTCGAGCCGTTGAGGATGTAAGAGTCGCCATTGCGAACGGCCGTGGACTCGATTGCCCCGGCATCCGAGCCAGCCGCAGGTTCGGTCAGCCCAAACGTCGCGATCTTTTCGCCTTGGGCCTGGGGTACAAGCCAGCGCTGTTTCTGGTCCTCGGTTCCCCACTGCAGGAGTGCGAGCGAGTTAAGCCCAACATGGACGCTCATGATGACGCGGAGGGAAGTATCGACGTATTCGAGCTCGTCGCAAGCCAGCGCGAGGCTGACGTAATCGAGTCCCAATCCACCGTATTCCTCCGGTATCGGAAGACCGAGAATGCCGGTGGCGCCCAACTTGTCAATCAGCGATCGATCGACTTTGCCTTCGGCATCCCACTCACGGATATGCGGCGCTACTTCGCGCTGCGCAAACTCGCGAACCATGTCACGAACCTGGGTTTGCTCATCGTTGAGATCAAAATTCATGAACAACGTATCGCTTTCCATTGCGGCCAGGATCGCCGCCGCCACGTATCGCCGGACCTAACCACGCAAGTATACAAAGCCGTCATTCCCGCCGAGCGGGGATACGGCGGCCGCTACGCGATCGTCACCGGCCCACGCGCTAAGTCACCCGCCGCCACGGTGATTATCCCGCCTGAAGCCAGCTCCAGCTCCAGCAGTCCACCATCAGTCACACCGTGGAGCCGTCCCAAATACATTCTGGCGCCATCCTCGATTCGAACCGCCTCATTCCGGAAGGCGAGCCGCAGACCGACATCCTGCCACAACGCACCGATATCCCCTGCCTCGAAGCACTCCAAGATGGTGGTGAGATTGCCGAGCAGCGTAGTAAGCACGTCATCGAAGGATTGATGGGACGCGGCCACGATTGCGATGCTGGTCGCCATCACGGGCAACTGCGTCCGGTCGTCGTTCACGTTCAACCCGATCCCGGCGATGAGGCACAGATCCTCCCGATGATGGAGGACCTTGCTCACAACCAGGATGCCGGCAATTTTTCGGCCGTCTACCAGCACGTCGTTCGGCCATTTGATGGTTGACCGTGCCCCGGTGCAATCGTCGACTGTGCGACTCACTGCCAGCCCGAGCAGCAGCGATAGCGGGCCCAGGTCACGCTGCCGCCGCTGGGTATGGGCCAAGAACGACATCAGGATCGCCGAACCAGGCGCCGTCGCCCAGGTCCGGTCCGCGCGGCCCCGGCCCGCCGTTTGGTATCCCGCCAAAACCGTCGTTCCCGACGACGCGCCTTGGCTGGCCAATTCAGACGCGAGGTCCATGGTACTTCCCGTTTCGGTCAGGCGAATCAAGGGACGTCCAACGATCACGCCGGGCTACTCGTCGGTCTGGCCATGGGATTCGCCGTCGGCGTCGGTTTCGGTAGCATCGGTTCGGCCCCAGCGCGAAGAGCGTTCGGGTGACTTCTCCGTTTCTGGCTCCGCCGGTGGCAACTTCGTCAGGAGCAACTTGCGAACCCGATGCCGTTCGACGGCCTGGATTTCGACGCGGACGCCCTCAGCCTCGAATGCATCACCCTGGATCGGCAATCGGCCCAGGTGCTTGTGCACGAACCCGCCAAGGGTTCCGAAATCGTCATCGTCCTCGAACTGGATCCGAAGGGCGTCCTCGACATCCTCGATCGGGAGCCGGCCATCAGCGAGCAGTTTGTCCACCGCCGGTTGATCGAAGAGCCAGTCATCGGTATCGTATTCATCCTGGATCTCGCCGACGATCTCTTCGAGGATGTCCTCGATCGTCACCAGGCCGGCGGTGCCGCCGTATTCATCGGCCACGATCGCCAGGTGAATCTTGGTTCGACGCAGTTCCGCGAAGAGCAGGTTGAGCCGCTTCGATTCCGGCACGACGAAGGCCGGCCGGATGAGATCCAGGAGTGGGATGCGGATCGTGTTGCCGATCACGAATGGCAACAGGTCCTTGGCGTAGAGTACGCCGATGATGCGGTCGACTGATTCCTGGTAGACCGGGATGCGGGAATGTCCGGCCTTGACGATCGTGTCGATCAGTTCGCGAGGGTTGACGGTCCGGTCGACTGCCACGATATCGAGCCGGGGCACCATGATGTCGCGAACAGTCATCTCCTCGAGGCTGAGGATCCCGTTGATCATCTCCTGTTCGTCAGCACCGATGACTTCGTCGTCACGTTCGATTCGATGGGGCCGCAGTTCCTCTTCGAGGGCGACGTTGTCCTGTTCGACATCATCGCCGGGGAGGATCCTACTGAATCCGAGCGCAACCTTTTCCACCAGCCAGTTCAATGGCACCAGCAGGACCGTCGCCAAGTGCCCCAGCCTGAGCACTGCCCCCAGGAAGCGATCCATCTGTTTGGCCGCGATTGCGCGCGGCAAGGCGAGTCCAAAGACGATGAACACTACCGCCACGATGAGCATTGCCAACCACTGCAAGGAATCGTCGGTGGCGCCCTCGAAGGCCCTGATCAACTCGCCGGTGGCGAGAATCGCCATTAGCACCTGCAGCAGGATCATCGAGGCGGCGAGGATGCGCCGCGGATCCACGAGCGACTGGACGGTGCGGTGACGTGGCGCATCGTCCCTGGCTTCCCGCTGCACCGGAGCGAACTGGCGGATGCGCTGGGCACTGGTGAGGCCGATCGTGGACTGTACGATTGCGGCCAGGCACATTACGAGAAGGGCCAGGACCGCAAGAACCACATGTTGCCAAACGTTATCCAAACATCGTCCTTCATTGCTAGCGCCGGGAATCAACTCGCGGGGCGGGAATCGGTTCAGGTAAAGAGGGCGCTCACGCTCAGGCCCTTATGGGTCCGCATGATGGCTTCGGCGAGGAGCGATGCAACGCTCACGATCTCAATGCGATCCGTGCGTCCATCGGGGGTCGGGATCGTATCGGTCACGAAGAGCCGGTCGATCGTGGAGTCATGGATCTGGTCGAGGGCATCCGCGGCAAAGATTCCGTGCGTTGCCGCGACGTGCACCTTCCGCGCTCCACGCTCTTCCAGCAGCTTGGCGGCCTCGATCAGCGTACCGCCCGTCGAAATCATGTCGTCGACGATTACCGCGATTTTGCCGTCAACGTCACCCACCATTTCGAGCGTTTCAGTGGCATCCGGCTTCGGATGCTGCTTGGAGATGATCGCCAGCGTCCCGCCAACCCGAACCCGGAAGTCCTCGGCCCGGGCGACACCACCGGCATCGGGGCTGACCACCACCACGTCATCCTGGATCGCCCGGCGAAAGGCCCTTGCCAGCAGCGGCGTCGCCCGCAGGTGATCTACCGGGATATCGAAGAAGCCTTCGATGGCCGGGGCGTGGAGATCGACGGTGAGAACGCGATTGGCACCGGAGGTAGTCAGGATATCGGCCACCAGCTTGGCCGATATCGGCTCACGGCCGGACGTTTTCTTTTCCTGCTTGGCATAGCCGTAGTACGGCACGACCGCCGTCACCCGGGCGGCAGAGGCCCGCTTGAGGGCATCGAGCATGAGCAGGAGTTCCATGACGTGGTGGTCGACCGGGTGGGATGTGGGCTGGATGATGAAGACATCGGATCCGCGGACGTTTTCCTCGATCTTGATCCGGGTTTCCCCATTCTTCCAGATACCTACCTCGGCCCGGCCTGGTGCCACTTCAAGCTCTCCAGCAATGGCCTGGGCCAGCGCCGGGTGGGCACTTCCGCTGAATATCTGGAGCCGCCCATCCATCGATGCCATTTACTCCCTGGTCAAATCGCGCGACGCTGCACGGTTGGCTTCGCCGTTGCGGCGGGCAATGGAGCGAGCCGGCATGCCCACCACTGTGGTGTTGGCCGCAACGTCTCGATTGACAACGGCGCCGGCGCCGGTTTTCGCCCCTTCGCCAACCGTCACCGGCGCGATCAGCACCGAATCGCTTCCGATGAAGACATTGTCGCCGATCATGGTCGGATGCTTGTGAGTACCATCGTAGTTGGCAGTGATCGCGCCGGCCCCGATGTTGACGTGCTCGCCAACCGTTGCATCGCCAAGGTAGGAAAAATGGCCGATCCGGCTACCTTTACCGATCCGGCTGTTCTTTATTTCAGCAGATGTGCCGACGTGGACATCTGGCCCCACTTCGGTTTGCCCGCGAATGTGGGCATAGGGTCCAACGTCGCTCCCTTCGCCGATCGTCGAATCCGAGACGGTCGACGAACAGACGGCGGCACCATCGGCGATCGTGGCATTTTGCAGGACGGCGTGCGGTCCAATCTGGCAACCGGTTCCAATCCGGGTTGCCCCTGTGAGCACAGAGAATGGCTGGATCACCGAATCCCGGCCGATCTCCACCGTTTCATCGATGAAGACAGTCTCTGCGCCGATGATGGTCACGCCCTGCCGCTGCAGCCGCTCGCGGACCCGGCGCCGGATCACGGCCTCGGCCTGGCCTTGCTGAACCCGGTCGTTGATCCCAAGCGCCACATCGGGGTCAGCGGTAACGGTCGAAATGGGCCATGGATCGCCGTCGTCCATTTCGGCGATGGCCACGTCGAGGATATCGGTGAGCAGGTATTCACCGGCCTGCGCGCTCAACCGCACTTTTGAGAGCGCCTCTTTCGCCCATTCGGCGTCGAGCACCATGATCCCACTATTGATTTCGCAAGGACTCGAGCGTTGATCTGGAGTGTCGTTCTTGAGCTCAACGATGCGGCAGGCATTGCCGTGCTCATCGCGCACGATGCGGCCGTAGCTTTCCGCGTCAGGTAACTCGCAGGTCAGGATTGTGACCCGTGAGCGTGACTTTTGGGCGCCATCGATCAGTTCCCGAACCATGTCGCCGGTCAGGAGCGGACTGTCCCCCAGCAATGACACTAGCCACGTCGCCGGTTCGAGGTGGACGAGCGCGCAGCGAACCGCACCAGCCGTCCCGTCCGGATTGTCCTGGACCACCGTCTCGAACCGCCCATCCATTCCCAACTGTGACGGTAGGTCGGCCAGCTTTGGACTGACTACGGCGACGATCTGGTCTGGTTCGATCGCCAACCCGGCGCGGATAACGCGCTCGACAATCGGCACGCCCGCGACCATATGAAGATGCTTCGGGGTTGCGGACTTCATCCGCGTGCCGTGACCGGCGGCAAGGATCGCCACCGCTATGCGGCCCTTGTCGAGTCTTCGATTGGGATCGGGTGTCACTGGGGTGCCATCACTTCCCGGAGGCGGATTGCTGAAGATCGCCCACGGGCCTCATCGGCAGCGAGCGGATAGTGTGGCCCAATGCCGTCATTGGCCAGTCGGGCAGGTTGCGAAGAAAGAGGAGTTTTATGGCTCGCGAGCCAGGATTCGAACCTGGAATAAAGGTTCCAAAGACCCTTGTGATACCTTTTCACCACTCGCGAATGTGGCCAACACTAGTCTAAATGCATGCTGCCCCGACGCGCCACACCGTGAACGCCCGCAATCTTCGATCCAGCCTGCAAATGATGTACGCTCTCTGGAAACGACTGGACCGGCCTTCACTCCCATCGATCGGCCTTCCCGGAAGCGTACCGACATGGAATCATCGACCTCGACCATCTCTAGTAAAACAGCACAACCGCAAATGACGATCATTGCGGTGCCGTTCCGCCTGCGCAATTTCACCCTCGAAGTTGGCCATCGCGCCAACACGAAGTTTGGCACGACCCTGATTACCGGCCATCCCGGCGCCGACGAATCGCTCGATGACGCCGCACGGAGCATCATTAGCCAGTGGATTGGCTGCGACGCACAGTACGTCGAGCAGCTCTACACGTTAAGCACGGCGCGCCAGGACAAGCGGGAAGTGGCGATAAGTTACATTGCGCTCTTCCGGCAGGATGGATGCACAGGACCAGCTGACGACCGGATGCACTGGAGTCGAGTGGTCGACCTCCACATCCATGATCACATTCACCACATGGTCTTCGATTACGCGTCTCTCCGGCTCAAGGCCAAACTTGGCTATACCAATATCGCCTATCACCTCCTGCCAGAACTCTTCACCCTTTCCGAACTTCAGCAAACCTACGAACACGTATTGGGGCATCGGGTGGACAAGCGAAACTTCCGGCGCCGGATGACCGCATCACGAACGCTGGACAAGACCGCCGCGATGCGACGCGACGGGAGTTACCGGCCCGCCGCGCTCTACCGGTTTGCAACGCAGGACGATCACGCGGCGTATCTTACTCCCTCCTGGGCGTCTGCCAGCTTTTCCCAACGACATGACGAAACGGGCGCGGATGCGCCCTGATGCTCCGTTCAACCTGAGCCAGGAACAGGAGGATGACCTTGTCCAAGCGGTATGGCATTGTGGCGGCATTGAGCAAGCCGGAGGCCGAGCGGCTGGGTGACGAGATTGCCGACTGGCTGCGGGCTCAGGGCCACGAACCTGTCTCCGAGGCGGAGCTATCCGCCCATGGCACAGCCGGGATCGATGCCGTGGTGGTGCTGGGCGGGGATGGTCTGATGATGCGTTCCGCTAACGTCTATCCTGATGTGCCCCTGCTCGGCATCAACTTCGGCAAGGTTGGATTCCTCGCCCTGGTCGAGCAGCAGGACTGGATTCCCGCGATGCAGAAATTGCTGGAGGGCGATTTCGCGATCGAAACCAGCTCGACGCTCGAAGCAAATGTCATCCGGGGCGAGAAGGTGCTGGAGCAGGGGTGGGCGATCAACGATGTCGTGATTCGCGGCGGCAACCGCATGCTCGATGTTGAGGTCTACATCGACGGTCACTTCGTCAATACCTATCCCGGGGACGGGATGATCGTGTCGACTGCCCGTGGCAGCACTGCCTACTGCATGGCGGCCGGCGGCCCGATCCTCACCGCCGGGGTGCGAGGCTACGCCATCGTGCCCATCTCGTGCCACTCACCGATCCGTACGCCAACCGTGGTGTCCGAAAGCGTGCTTATCGAACTGGTCCTGACAAATGACCATGAAGGCTCGCTGATCCTCGACGGCCGGACGAAGATCGACCTGCTCCAGGACGACGTCATACAGATCAAACGGGGTCTGCACACATTCCAGCTGGTAACGTTCGGCACAACCAATTTTTACGACGCGATCCGGGATAAGTTCAATTTCCAGATTCGACCAGATGTGGTTCCCACACGTCGGCCACTCACCGCGCCTGGTCGGTAACCGAACTACTGCACCTTGAATCGCTCGGGAACCGTCGTTTCGTCGCGGACATCGAATTCGTCATCCTCATCCTGGTCACGCAGAACCGAAAGGTCCGGCTCCTGGCTCCTGCGAGTTTCGGGATCCTTACCGTTCGCAGTGGCCGCCCGGACCGAAGCAGTGACGCCGTTGGATTCAGCCGCGGCAGGATTCCGAAACTCGTCCATCTTCACAACTGATGGCTGGAGAAGATCCCGTCCCAGTGTGGTCGCCGCGGTTTCGGCTGGCAAAGCCCGGGTTTCCTGACGCGTTCGCCTCGCTTCCTCGTCGCGGAGCCGCTTCTCGATCGACGCGGGATCTATCCAGCGGTCGTCGTCCACCTTGACCTCGGACTGGTCGTGATCGTGGGCATGCTGGACACCGCAATACGGGCACACATCCCAACGCAGGTCGATCAAGCGCCCACAGTTGTCGCAATCCTCACGTAACTGGGTATTGCAGTGTGGGCACAACTGCCAGTCGTCCTCGACAAAATGGTTGCAGGTGGGACAAAGGGGCAGTTCCTGGAGATCCTGAAGCAGATATTCTTCTTCGAGTGATCGCTGGTAGGCCTCGTCCAGCGTTTCACCGGGGCGCAGCATACGATAGAGCAACCAGCCTGGAATCCAGAACAACACTACGAGCAGCGTCGAAACGACCTGAGTCAGCACATTTCGACTGCGCGACTCGATGTCGCGAAACGTCCAGATCGCCAGCACAAACCAGGTCGCGATCAGGTACGCCCCGCCCAGCGCCAACAGGATCTGTAGCCCGCGTGCCACAAATGTTTCTATCTCCAAACAAGAACTCCTTGGTTCCGGGTGCTCAGGCTATCCCGAGTCGCTCGTAGCGTTCGATGGTTACGACGAACATCGTCGCCCCACCGACCAGAACCTCTACAGGATTGGGAATGTAAAACTCACCCGGTTCGACGATGGGCATCAGGGGATTGACGAAGCGCGTGCGCGAGTGGCAATTGTTGCGGACGATCTCCTGCACCTCTGCCACGTGCTCATCTTGAACGCCGACCAGAAGCGTCACGTTCCGCTCGCGCAGGAACCCACCAGCACTGTTGATTTGTGTGGCGCGATGTCCGCGCTCAGTGAGCGAGGCAAGGAGGGGTTCAGCGTCAGCGCCCTGCACGACCGCAATTACGAGTTTCATCACCTGATTCCATTCGCACCGAGCCGTCCCGCCTCGTTAGGCCGGTTTCGATTCAGTCGCGACGTACTACGCGATCGCCAGCGATTCCCGCACCTGGCGCCAGACAATCGTTTGCACCGAATCCGCCGATCCCTGCGCGTCGATCACAACCCACCCTCGCGGGTTTCCGGCAGCCAATGCAAGGTATTGATCGCGGACACGTTGATGATACGTTATGTCGGCCAGATCAATTCGATTGACCGATTCGGCATCCGCATAACGCCGCTGCAAGCCAGTCGCCACCGGCACATCGAGCAGGATTCGGATATCCGGCTCCAGCCCATTTGTCGCGAATGCCTGTATCGTGCGGATCGGTCCGAGGTCAAGCCCGCTGCCTCCGACCTGGTAGGCATAGGTGGAATCGACGAACCGGTCGCATATCACCCACGCCCCACGTTCCAGCGCAGGATGGATCACCTCGCGTACGTGTTGGGCCCGGGCGGCCGCTAGCAATAGCACCTCGGTCTCCGGGAGAATAGTATAGTCTCCCAGTTCGAGGAGCACCGATCGTATCTTGTCGCCCACTCGCGTTCCACCGGGCTCACGCGTTTGCACGACATCGAGCCCGGCGATCCGGAGCGTATCCGCCAGCAATCCGGCCTGGAGCGTTTTGCCGCCACCCTCCGGTCCTTCAAATACGACGAACTTCCCCATCTATTGCATGCCACGCCGGTAAATCTCGACATGGCGGAACGGATCGCGGCCCCGGCTGCGAGAGTCGAGGCTATACCGTTCGGCAAGTTCATGCTGCATGCGCCTGATCGGCGGGGATTGTGGACTCAGGGCCGTTGCCGTGGCGCCCTGCATGATTGCGGATATGGCATCTTCAGCCTCGGTCAGGGCGCGGATCATCGAGTCCCCCCGGACGCCCTTCGGTTTGACCGTTCCGGGACGCTCGGCCGATTCCATCGTTGCGGGTTGCAACGCCTGCGGAAACAGCGAGGTGAGCACGTGCTCCATTTGGGTAGCGGTGTTCGACCGGAGCACATAGACCGGGATGCCCCGCAGCTCGGCATCGCGCACAGGCTGGGGTTTTTGCCGGTACGCGTTCTTGAGGGTCATGACAAGATCGGCGTCACCCGGCTCGCGCACCATGATCGCTGGCACATCGAGCCTCAAAATCGACTGTTCGAGCCGGTTCCGGCTTACGCCATAAGGAAAGACGCGCAGAGGTTTGGACCTGGTCCCCCGGCCCTTGGCGAACGCGGCAACCGTAGGGGCGGCGGGCGTCTCTGGTCGAGGGGCTGATGGGGCGGGATCGGGAAGGGCGGTTTCGACCGGGACTGGCCGTTGCTGCCGGCTGCTAATATCGACCGGCTCGTTCCACAAACCGCCATGAACCGCCGACCCGCCATCTGAAACCGGCAGGCCCGGTCGATGCGATCCCGACTCGCTGCCGTGGGCCCGGGGATCACGTCGCTGATCGCTGCTCGACGTGCGCTGGACCGTGCCGTTCTCATCGCGGCGACGGCTTTCCGATCCAATCGGTGCCCCGCGCAGGATGGCGTCGACCGTCGACGCCACGTCGAGGTGAACGATCACCTCGTCACGATCCACGATTTCAACCATCACGTTGAAGGTTGGCGGGGCCTTCCGCTCAAGGATCGACTTCTGCGTTCCGCGTCGCCTGGCCTCCTCGTCCGAAAGGGTCACCGACTGGATGCCGCCCATCAGGTCGGAAAGGGTTGGGTTGAGCATCAGATTCTCGAGCGTGTTGCCGTGGGCAGTACCAATCAGCTGAACGCCGCGTTCCGCGATGGTCCGGGCGGCCATGGCCTCAAGTTCGGTGCCGATTTCATCGATCACGACAACCTGTGGCATGTGATTCTCAACCGCTTCGATCATCACTGCGTGTTGCGCCGTTGGTGTCGGCACCTGCATTCGCCGGGCGCGGCCAATCGCCGGATGCGGAATGTCCCCGTCTCCGGCAATCTCGTTACTGGTGTCAACGACGACGACCCGCTTTCGGAGCTCATCGGCCAGTACGCGTGCGGTTTCCCGCAAAAGGGTCGTCTTGCCGACGCCCGGACGTCCCAGCAGGAGGACACTTTGTCCTGATTCGATCAGGTCGCTGATGATGGCGATCGTCCCGTACACGGCCCGGCCGATGCGGCAGGTGAGCCCTACGATCTCGCCCCCGCGATTGCGAATCGCGGAAATCCGGTGCAGCGTGCGCTCGATCCCGGCCCGGTTATCGTCGCCAAAATTACCGATACGGCTGCTGACAAACGCCAGATCGCTCCTCGTGACGTCGATATTGGAAAGCTCGATTTCGTCAAACTGGAACCGGGCTTCGGGCGGGCGGCCCAAATCCATCACAATCTCAATAAGCGCACCGTAGGCGTTGCGCGCCTGCAACCCCAAAATCTTGTCCGTAACGTGGGCCGGCAAAACAGTAAACAGGTCTTTAAGGTCATCGATTACTTCAATTTCCTGGCCTGGAAGCGATGCGTCATCTAGGTATGTTTCAGGGATGCTGCTCACCTGTTCTCCCGAGCTGGATGTGTGCCGATTCACCCTGGGTATCCCAGTGCTGAACCGCCGACGCGTCCGCGAACGTGAAAATCACTGGCGTGGCCGACCCACGCGCCTGGTCACGACGATTCCGATGCTGGATCCTTCGGAGACCCTTTCAGGAATGTGGGCACGCGCTTTCCACTCGGCTCCTTGACTTCATGCGGAAAGCTCACTACTGTCGCTCCCGGCGCCCTGGCCATGGACGTTGTGTACTTCACGTGCAGATGCTGTTCGAGTTGGGGTGTAAATCCACGTTCCTGCAATGGCTTGACGAACTCCTGCTGGTACCCGCGCGCCGCCACGTACACCTGCCGCGGAGCCATGCTTGCAACGTCAGCCAGTGCTCCGGCGATCAACTGCGGGAACAGATCGCCATGGCGGGGATCGATGACGAACTCGAGAAGGTGGCTGTCGGGCCGCGACACCGCCCGCATATAGGCGACAATCTGATATCCCTCCTCGATAACCCAACCGGCCTGGATGGACGACGGTGAAAATCGTGGGTTGATGTCCCAATGGTGACTGGTCAGCGCCTCTGCGTACTGGACTGGTTGGGGCACCGTGGCCATGTACAACTGGTGGATCGCCCACACGTCGGACCGATGCTGCCGCCGCACGCGAGACGTCGCGTGGTTCAGGGAGACAGACGGCGCGCCGAGCACTATCTCATTGGCGTATGGGCTGAACCCGTTGGCACGGACCACGGGCGTCAGTTCCGATCCGGCCGGCACCCTGGCGTACAACCGCTTGGTACCTTCGAGACCCGCGGCCACGACGCCAAAATGGACGAGTTCTTCCCAAACGGGCTGCATCTCATAAACGCCGAGATTGGCGCCGATGCCATCGAGTAGCCAGCGCCGGTCGGCGATGGCTACGTTGAACACGGCGTACCCTACGGGTCGCTGCTCGAGACGCGCAACGAATACCCGAACTCTCGATCCCGTCAGTGGCAGAAGTTGTCTCAGTCCAGCCTGCAAGGGTTGGCCTGATGACAATCGATGCGCTGGCTGGTCGAGAAAGTATCGCTGGCGGATTGACCGCAGTGAACCAAGGTCGGACCAGTGGATCCGGCTCACATCAAGTTGTATATGGGGATCACTGGAGTCGTGCGGTGTGCCCTGCCGCAACGGCACGTTTGCCTGACTAGTCTGGCGAGAGGAGCGTATCCTCAAACTGCCACGTCCTAACTGCGGGGTGTGCGCCAAGCACGCCACCTGGAGTGCTTACTTGCTCATTCTAGCGCCATTCGGGGCAGCGCTCAAGACCACTCACGGATGGGTTTGGTAGCCATCCGGCCAGGGCGACCAATGATCAAAGTGCGCGGCGTCCAACCATGGCACGGCCCAAAGTCATGTCGTCTGCATACTCCAAGTCGCCACCGACCGGGAGCCCGCTGGCTGGGCGCGTCACCGTGATTCCCAGCGGTGTCAGGAGGCGATGGAGATAGGTAGCAGTGGCCTCCCCCGGCAAATCGAGATTGGTGAAAACAATCACCTCTTCAGGTGACTCCCGGCTGATCCGCTCCTGCAGTTCCCGAATCCTGAGCTTGTCAGGACCGATGCCGTCCACAGGGGAAATCGCTCCATGCAGAACGTGAAAACGTCCCCGATATTCGTTCGTCCGATCAATGGCAACGACGTCAAGCGGCTGCTCGACAACGCAGATCCGGTTCTCTCGGCCCGTGTCAGAGCAAATACCGCAGGGTTCAGTTTCTGTCATGTTGAAGCAGTTGGAACAGAGTCGAATCCGCTCCTTGACCGCCATGATGGCCTCGGCCAATCCGATGGCATCATCTTTCGACGTACGCAGGAGATAGTAGGCAAGCCGGGAAGCCGTCTTTGGTCCAATGCCTGGCAATTTGGCCAACTCCTCGATGAGCCGGGCAACCGGCTCGGCAGTCGCTGAACTCCTACGCATCGACACGGCCGCACTCCCTATTGGTCATGGAATCATCTCATTGATTGGGCGTTGCCGAATGGACACCCGGTCGCACGCATGATACCACCGACCATGTGGCTATTTGTTTTGACAGATAATCGGTATTAGCGCTATTTCTCTCACAAGATGTCTTGAAAGGCCATGCGAATCCTATTGCAATAGGACTTTTGGGGTGATACTGTGTCTAGGAACCTTGTGGTACTGCTTGTTTCCGGTCGAGGATCGTGGCTTAAGGTCTTTGGCATGGACGAGGGCTGGGGGGTGCCCAGCGCGTACCGGATTTGTGGAGGGGCTTTTCGTGGAGTTTCGAGACAAGACGCTGACGTGTCGCGATTGCAGCAAACCGTTCACCTGGACGGCTGGTGAACAGCATTTTTTCCGGG
>JALZMD010000084.1 GCA_030858375.1 Chloroflexota bacterium | reverse complement strand
GAGTTGGCATGGGCCATCGCCCCGAGTACGAACGGTGTCCGGCCACTGGCGGCGATTCCCACCACCACATCGCCTGCGGCAAGGGAGATTTGCCCAAGGGCCCCGGCTCCGGCCTCTGGACGGTCTTCGACGTGCTCGACGGGATGCCGCAGGGCGTGATCCCCACCCGCGATCAGGCCCACTACCAGGTCCGGGTCGGTGTTGAAGGTCGGTGGACACTCGGACGCGTCCAGCACACCCAGGCGGCCTGACGTTCCGGCGCCGATGTAGATGAGTCGGCCGCCGGCCCGGATCGCCGTCACGATCGCATCGACCGCCTCGGTGATCCGGGGAATCTCCCGTGCGACGGCCTCCGCAACCAGGCGATCCTGGTCGTTGATAACGCGCAGGATATCGATGGTATCCATAAGGTCGAGTTCGTCGCTCGCTAGGTTGCGCCCTTCGGTGGTGAGCACAGAAAGGTCGATTGGTTCCTCAGTCATGGATACTCGGTGCTCCCCGGACGAACGAGACGACGTCAATACAGAAGAATATCCGAACGGTTTGTTTCGAATGCTGCGGCGTCGCGAGACCACTGCGATAACACGTCGCCCATCGGCGTGCCGGCGTTGATTGCGTTGCGCAGTTGACTGCCGCCCGCCAACTTGTCGATGAAATACGACCCGTCCTCCGGGGCGAGCCATGCGAAGTCGTCGGGATACAACTGTGCCACCGTTTCGAGCAGCATCGGGCCGAACGCGACGGCGTCGAATGCGTCGCGGTCATTGATGTAGACCTGGATCCCGCCGCAACGAAGCCCGGCGTGCTTTGAGAACACCGGCGTGAAGTACACCGGCCGGAACGAGACGCCGGGCATGCCGAGATCATGAAGTGCATCAGCAAGCATTTCGGGATCGATCCACGGCGCGCCAATCATTTCGAACGGGCGTGTCGTGCCTCGACCTTCCGAGAGATTGGTTCCCTCTACCAGGCACGTTCCGGGGTAGATCGTGGTCGATTCCAGCGTCGGCAGGTTGGGCGATGGCGGCACCCATGGCAAGCCAGTCTCGTTGAACCACATCTCGCGCCGCCAGCCCTCCATCGAAACCACGGTCGGCAGTGGCAAGTGATGGTCCCGGGCCCAGAGCCGCCCGAACTCGCCGATCGTCAGGCCGTGCAGGATTGGGATCGGGTGGATGCCAACGAAGGACGAGTAATCAGGATCCAATAGGTTGCCCGCAAGCCGACTCCCGGTCAACGGGTTGGGCCGATCGAGAATGACGACGCCCTTGCCGTTTGCGGCACAGGCATCGATCACATGAGCCACGGTCGAGATATACGTGGTGAAGCGCGCCCCGATATCCTGGAGATCGATCACCATCATGTCGATGGCCTGGAGCATGGCGGCTGATGGCATTTGGGTCGCGCCGTAGAGGCTGTGGATCGGCAGGCCGCTTATGATATCCAGTCCACCCCCGACATGTTCCCCCGCTTGCGCTTCCCCGCGCACGCCGTGCTCCGGGCCGTAGAGGGCGGTCACGGTTATTGCGGGGTGTTGCGCCAGGCGATTCACCGTGCTTCGAAGCCGGCGGTCGATGCCGGACGGATTGGTCAGCAACCCCAGCCGGGCACCTTTGGCCTCGGCTGCCGGCTGTTCGATGAAGCGGTCGAGACCGGTGGCAAGGATCGTCATCGGTTCCTCACGAGGCGGAGGGCAGAGTCACGCGCCTGGAGCCCGCGTTCGATGGTGGGTACCGACATGGTCGGGTGGATCGGCAGCTCTACCACGTCATCTCCGCTCGACGATTCGCTGCCGGCCACCGCAATCAGACCCTGCCATGTTCCGTCGCGGCGCGTCGCCTCCAGGTGCTCGACCGCGGCCCTGACCGCGACGGTCGAGAGGTCGGACTGTCCCGCAAGTACCACCGCGGCGGGTGAGGCAAGCTCGATCGCTGCTGCAATGTCATTAACCGACGTGTAGGCGCCCAACCACATCACCGAGTTGCCGGCGCGGGACAAGAGCACGGCGAGGCACAGGGCGTCATCTCCGGCGCTCGCGTCGTACATGGCGGCGACCATGATCACCAGTCGGCCGGTACCGGGGTTCGACTGGTCAAGCGCCGAGTAAAGCTTCATCTGGATCCATGTCTCGGCGAAATCAGCCTGGATCGCCAACGGGCCGCCTGCCGCTCGCTGCTTTTGTATCGCACTGGCTGCGGGCAGGAGTACATTGACGCACACGGTTTCGACCGTCGTTCCCCACAGCTGCGCCGAAACGATTGCTTCGGCGCCCGTGCCGTCGAACGTTCCAAGCGCATCGATGAGGCGATCGACTGCCGGTTCAGCGACTGATCGCTCTTGCGGTGCAGCCATAGATTCCCGGAACGTAACCTCCGGCTCCGGGCCAACCTCCGGGACATGGCCCTCGGTGCGTTGGACGCCCTGGATCGCCTGATCCATCGTCCGCCCAAGATCGCGGGCGGCCTGGATGGAACGGATCACTTCGACGTCGCGTTCTGAATAGCGACGCTGGTTGCCACCGGACCGTTCTGGTTGGGGAACGTGGAATCGGCGTTCCCAGGAACGAATCGTGTTCTCGGGTACGCCGGTCATCTCGGCGACCTGCCGGATGGTATAGACTTCCCCTGCCTGCCGACGGTCACGAAGCTCCACGTCCAGCTCTCCCAGCAACCCACCCGTGCGCACGGACGTGTTATCAGCAGCAAGTTTCCACGATTTTCGGAGCG
>JALZMD010000059.1 GCA_030858375.1 Chloroflexota bacterium | reverse complement strand
TGGATCCCGTTGCGTTCGCTAAAGATGAATGGCTTCATCTTCGGGTTCCAGCGATTCTTTTGATGCCCAAAGTGGACGCCGGCTTCGAGCAGCGCCTTGAGACTCACACGCGGATTGCGTGCTTCCGAGGCTTGCGTGGCTTGAGACATGGACCTATCCTTTTATGTGTTGTGCTTCCGCGCTGGTCATCCTGAACCTGAACCAATTTGCTCATGCAAATCCGGCACACCAGACTCAGTCGCAACGCGTGCAAAATAATTGGTCTGGCGGGTGCCAAACCAGGCTGAGTATACCATCCCGCTGGCTCCCCGATCGCTTGAACTGACGCCGCGAATAGGCGGTGTTCGACACGGGTCACCTTTTGGCGACGGATGAGTGTCACACGGAATCCGTGAAAACACATCGGGATCGGTCTGGTCGCGGTCGAGCGTGTCTTTGCGCAGGTCATATGGACTTCCGGTAGACACTGGCGGAATCATCGGTAGCGGCATATCCAACAGAGCTAGCATGTCTTGCCCCAGGTTAAGGGGCGACATGAACTCGCCCGCGACCAGCCATGTTAAATTTATCAACTGGAGTTCTCAACAGTCAGCTGGGCGAGAAGCACCCGGAGCCAACGAGCTCCGGGTGCTTCGACTTGAGTTTCGGTTGGGTTCACTCGGCTGGTTCGATGAATTCGTCTGCCACCCATCCCACTTCGGCAGTTTCTTCGACTATCACCTGATACCAAACATAATCGTCGGCTTCTACCGGGCCGTCCTGAATCGTCAGGACGGTATTGGCGTCGAGGGTGGTGACGATGTTGCCACTGGTGGTCGCGTCGTCGCGCATGTTCAATCCGTCTTCGCTGACAATGGCGGAATCACTGATCGCGAAGCCATCTACGTCAGCTGCCGGCTCCTCTTCCGCCGGATCGGGATCGGCAGGCTCCTCCTCGGGCGGGGGTGCTTCGTCGTCTGGAGTGGAGACGGGTTCTTCGGCAGGCGGCGCGGTCGGAGGAACGACGGCCTGCTCGGTCGGCGCCGGTGTAGACGGTGGCGTGATCATTTCGACCGCGCCAGGCGTATCCGTGGAGAATGGTTCGCCGCCGCCGACGCTGTCGTCGTCGGTAAGCTGTGAAGCCCAGTACCAGAAAAGACCGATCATGAGCAGGAGGCCGATGATCGGCAACGCGATGCGAAGATACTCAGTCCAGTAACGTTCCTCTGGCTGGAACTGAACTGAACGCTGGCGGCCACCACTTCCGGATCCGCCGCCATTGCCCGAGCCGCCCGAGCCACCTCGCTGCGCACCAGGTGCTCGCCGGGTGTTTTGTGGCGGGTCATCATACGACGGCTCGTCGTCGTAGCCGCCGTACCCATCGTCGTCCGAGCCGCTGGCGAACAACATCGTGCCGCCGCGCTCGGAACGTACGAGGCGCCGTTTATCGGAACTGGATGCCGCGCCAGCGCCAGCGAACGCCAACTGTGGTTTCGTCGATCGGAAGAGTTCGTTGAGTGAGAGGTTTGGCAATTTCACGTAAGCTCGACCTGCTATCTCTAACGGGGGCTTTTCAGCACCTCAAGCTGGTAGCCGAAAGTCTCACATCCCGCTTTGTCGACGGACCCTGCGATCTTGCAGCCTCCTGTCTTGAGCAAGGAACCGGGGATAGGGCTGGAAGCGATCTATGCTGATTGCGTATCTCGCCGCTGGCCGAATCGGTGGCGTCCGGGGTGCTCAGACTGCGTCGCGTCGCGGTGTCTGGGAGCGATCTGGAGTATAGCATGCCCCACCTGGCTCACTGACTCGCCGGAGCACCTACGAGGTGGGCGTTTCGGCCTCGTCATTGCCGTCGTCGGACGCATCCCAGTTCTGTTCCTGTCCGCCAAACCTGCGGATGAATGTGTTCCCCCCGGCCACCGCTCCGGCCGCTGGAGCGTCGCGTCCGGCATCCTGGGCAATCGGGTTTGCAGTGGCGGTCGAGACGGATGATTGCGACGAGCGGAGACGGGAGGTACGGCCCGATGTCGCACCGTGTGATTGATCTCCCGTCTCCATGGTCAGTTGGCCTTCGTAGAATGCGCCTTCATTGATAACCAGCGTGCCCGTGGAGATTTTGCCTTTTACTTTGCCGCTTTCGAGAATTTGCATTCTGCCGCGGCAATTGACCTCGCCTTCGAGATCTCCGGCAACGGTAATGTTCTCCGCTTCGATCACCGCATCGACCGTCGCGCCTTGGGCCACGTAGAGTGTGCCCTTGCAATTGATTGTTCCCTTGACTTGCCCCTCAACGCGCAGGTCACGCGTAAGGTTGAACGTGCCGTCGAAGACGGAGTACCGATCGAACACGCTGACCGAATCTTCCTGGCCACTCGTGGCCTGGAAGTCCCCCTGGGACGGATACGTAGTGGCGTCGTAGGTGCGCATGGACATGGTGCAGGCTCCTCCAGAGCGAGATTGCCAGATGTGTTTGGCTCAGGATGCGGTTCGTGTGCGGCGCTGGATCACCGAGGCTGCGCTGGCCCGATCGGACCGGCCTTCACCGTTCGATTCGGAGCCGCCGGCGCGGAAATTACCGTTGAGCGACGCACCCTCGTGGACAACCGAAATCGGCGAGGAAACGTCCGCCGAGACTCGGCCGGTTGGAAGCGCTTCGAAACGGCCCGACGCAATGACGTTGCCGCTCACGCTGCCGGCGATGATGACCCGTTGTGCGGTGATGGTGGCGTCGACTTCGGCGCCTTCCGCAATCCAGATGTCCTCCCGGGCGGTCAGTGTGCCTTCCACCTTTCCGAACACCTGAATGCTCGTTTCGGAGGAAATGTCGCCTTTCCAGGATGTGTCGGTGGCAACGACGCTTACCGACCCATCGGCTACGGGCATGTCAGGCACGGCCGGCCGGTCGACTCCCGCGCCTTCCAGCGCGGACTGGCCCGAAGGGGCGGGGTAATTTCCGAAACTGTAAGCGCCGGAGTCTTGGTTGGTGGCACTCGCCTGGTTCCGATAAGCACCTTCACCGGAATACTCGTCGTCATCGAGCTCCGGCATACCATCTTGCGCGGGGTCGAGCTCATCCCCAGTGCTTCCAAGTTGATTTCGGAGCGCACTCATCTGGCGTTGAAACGAATCGACCTTGTTGTCTCGGCGGAAGACCACGTTGCCACCTCCTCAAGCTGCTGGCGCCAGTGGCGGCCCGGGCGAGCTGAGCAATTGAACCAGCACTGAGCGATTCGATCGGCACGGTGCCAAGATGCGCCTGCACTTCAGGCAATCAGGAAGCGATCGCGCCCGCTTGGCACAGCATAGTAGCGCGCTACACGTCCTTCCACACGAGTATACACGTACCTGACAAATATGTCCGTACATTGCTGACAAACGATACTGGGCGTGTTGTTGTCGCGACCAGGAATGCCGCAACGCGGCAATCGCTTCACATCGTTTGAAATGGCCGGCCTGACTCGGATAGTATCGTACGGACACGCTGATACCCCCGCGCAAACGTTGTTGACAACAACATGAAGGGGTCCCCATCATACTCATCGATTGCCCGGTTTCAAGGTCGTTGCCTTGTTTCGGGCGCCGCCATCAATTCGCCCTGCCGTTCATGAGATAGAGGCTGAGGATGAGCCCCGCAGACGAGGTGCCGAGTATTGCCGCGAGTGCGCTCAACAGGGCTGGCAGTGGTTCCGGATTGTGGAGGGTTCCAGTGCCCGTCACCGGTAGCGTCTCGATCAGTACTCCCGATTTGCCCTGAACATTGGAGGTATCCGAGGCCGGACGTGGTGGTGTTGTAGGCGATTCTGCTGCCGGAGGATTCGGTGAACCGCCGCCACCAGATGGCGGAAAGGATTGAGGGTCTTCTTCATCGGTCACACCATTGTTGTTGTCGTCCGGGTCGAGGACATTCGGAATGCCATCAGTGTCTGTATCCTTGCCGGGATCAAGGATGTCGGATCCGGGATTGTTGGCGGCTCCCTCCTGATCGTCGGCAATGCCATCGTTGTCGTCATCGGGATCGAAGTCATCGGCAATGCCGTCACCGTCACTGTCGGCCGCGATCGCCTGTTCCGGTTGTGCCGGGCTCCCCGGTGACGCCCACCCGACCACTGGCAGTATGGCGAACAGGGCGAGTGCCAGCACGACGCAGATGCTTCGACTATGCGTTCGAGAGGTTCCTTTACGATCGATCACGCGTAACTCCTGCCTGGGTATTCGATCAAGATAGGTATGGACCGGGGACCCTGGGCGACAGACGCCCGTCTTTCAGTTGTGGAGCCGACTCCGGGAAGTATTCCATGTCGCCGCTTTTTCTGGAAGTGCGGGATCGCGTCGTATTTCGATGGAGGATGTGCGGTGCGCACGCTTTCGTTTTCGGGCCATGATTGGGTGGTGAAGTCCTCGAATGGAGCCCGGGTTGGACCAGGAGGCATCCTGGTCTCCGACGCCGGGAATGCTGTCTGGGTGGACGGCGAAGGGGCCCTTCATCTAACGATAAGGCGGTACCAGGACGCGTGGCACTGTGCCGAAGTGATCGCTGGACCGGTATTGGGATTTGGGCGGTATCGATTTCGCGTCGAACGTGAACTCGCCTTTGACCGGAACGTCGTGGGCGCAATGTTTCTCTATCTCGATGACCAGCACGAGATCGATATCGAGGTTGCCCGGTTGGGGTCGGTGCACGATCCCACCAATGCACAATTCGCGGTGCAACCGATGGATCGACCTCCAGGAGGATTCCTCCACCGTATCACCTTGCCATCGAGTTGGTGTCCAACCAGCCATGAGATCGATTGGCGTCGCGATGTGGTTCACTTTCGATGTCTCACCGGCGCCGGTGACGTCGTGGCGGCGGCGAGCACGAAACGCGCGGTGCCGCACGGGGCGTTGAAGGCACGGGTTAACCTGTGGCTTTATGCAGGCAGTGGCACGAGTGGGTTTCCACCCAGCGATGGATGCGAGGCGGAACTTGTGATCGGTTCGTTCGATTTCGCGAGCGCTTCATGACGGGGCGAACCGGCTTCTGTTTATGACGTTGCCTGGCACGACGCTTTCAAGACCGGGGCGTTGACAGGCTCTTCGGACACCCGATCATCACGACGGCGGACGCGGTGGAGGGCACGACCCGATGCACGGATGGGATCGGATTCTTGTGACGATGCAGGGGCAACCGGAAGGCGAGCGGGTCGATATCCTGCTGGATGTGGTGGAGTATGTTGCCCTGGCGATTGAGCTCCTCGCGGTAACAGTCATTGCCGTAACCATGGTGGTCGCGTTCGGTATTTATTTCTGGAATCGCTGGACGAAACCCGAGAATGCCCACTACCAGTCATTCCGGGCTCGGCTTGGCTCTGGACTTTTGCTTGGCCTGGAAATCCTCGTGGCCGCCGATGTCATCCGTACCGTTGCCTTCGAACCGACGCTCGAGAGTGTCGCCATCCTTGGGCTGCTGGTCGTAATCCGAACGTTTCTCAGTTGGGCTCTTGTCGTCGAGATAGAGGAGCGATGGCCTTGGCAGGCCAAAAAACGCGAGTGAGGCCCTGAGTGAGTTGCCCGTTGCCTTGCTGGCTGAGGAAATCACCGGCCGATCCGCATCCGGACATCGGCCGCGCGGCGTATCCTCCATGGAGAATTGCTGGCTGAATCAATCTGGAGCGGAGGCACATTGACAGGGAGAACTATGCAGCGAATTGCGGACTACGCGTTTCTGGGCGATTTGCAAACCGGGGTTCTCGTTGACCGTGAGGGGTCAATCGATTGGTGCTGCTTTCCGCGGTTCGATTCAGGCGCCTGCTTCGCGGCGTTGCTCGGGGGCCCCGAACACGGTCGGTGGCTGATGGCTCCGGTCGAAGCCGACCCCCAATCCAGCCGGCGCTATCGCCCGCACACGTTGATCCTTGAAACTCTTCATGAGACACCCGAAGGGGCCGTGCGCGTCATCGACTTCATGCCGCCGAGAGGGAGCGCACCGGACATCGTCCGGATCGTCGAAGGGGTTCGTGGTTCGGTGCGGATGCGCTCGGAACTGGTGGTTCGATTCGACTATGGCCGGATCGTCCCATGGGTAAGGCGGCTCGACGGCGCACTGCTCGCGATTGCTGGTCCCGATGCGCTGTGTTTGCGCACGCCGGCCGAGGCTCATGGTGAAGACCTCACCACGGTGTCGGAGTTCGTGGTGTCTGCTGGTGAGCGGATACCGTTCGTCCTGACTTGGTATCCGTCGCATGAACCACTGCCCCACGCCATCGACACGGAGCGTGCCCTCAAGGAAACCGACGCGTTCTGGCAGGATTGGTCAAGACACTGCATCATGGGCGGCGAGTACGACGATGCGATCAGGGAGTCGTTGCTTATCCTCAAGGCGCTCACTTTTGGCCCCTCTGGTGGAATCGTCGCGGCACCGACGACATCGTTGCCGGAATGGATTGGAGGTGTGCGCAACTGGGACTATCGATTCTGCTGGCTCCGGGATGCGTCGCTCACGTTGGTGGCAATGCTCAGGGCGGGTTATGGTGGCGAGGCGATCGCCTGGCGTGACTGGTTGCTCCGCGCGATCGCTGGCGATCCAGCCGAGATCCAGATCATGTATGGCATCACCGGGGAGCGCCGGCTCGAAGAGCGCGAACTGGATTGGCTGCCAGGTTTCGCCGATTCCCGACCGGTGCGGGTCGGCAATGCCGCTTCGAAGCAGCTCCAGCTCGATGTCTACGGCGAAGTGATGGACGCCGCCTATCTGACCCTCGTCCATGGCGGCGAGGAATCGGATCATTCATGGGCAATGTTGAAGCATTTGCTGAGCTGGCTCGAGGACGGGTGGCGGCTCAAGGACGCGGGTATCTGGGAGGTTCGCGGACCCGAGCGGCACTTCACGCATTCCAAGGTGATGGCTTGGGTCGCATTCGACCGGGCGGTCAGGATGCACGAGGAATTCGCCCACGATGGACCGGTCGAACGATGGCGGGAAGTTCGGGACGAAATCAAGCAGGAGGTGCTGGCAAACGCCTGGAGTGACCGTCACCAGGCCTTTGCCCAATCATATGGGTCCGATGATCTCGACGCCAGCGTCCTCCTGCTGCCGATCATGGGATTTCTGCCGCCGAACGACGAGCGAGTGACTTCGACCGTCGCCGCGATCCAGCGGGAGCTTGCCGTCGATGGACTGCTGCTTCGCTATCACGCCGACGAGAAACGCACCGATGGACTTCCGCCTGGAGAGGGCACCTTTCTGGCCTGTTCATTCTGGCTGGTTGAAGTACTGGCCCTGCAGGGCCGCGACGATGAAGCCAGGTCGTTGTTCGAGCGGTTGCTCGGCCTCCGCAACGATCTTGGCCTGCTCGCCGAAGAGTACGATCCCGGCACAGGTCTGTTGCTGGGCAACTTTCCCCAGGCGTTTTCCCACCTGGCCCTGGTGACGGCGGCGTTGACCCTGCAGACGAAGCGAACACGTTGACGCTCGCGAATAGCCATTCGCATCGGACATGGACTTTTGGACGCGACGATCGAGTGACGGACGTAACCGTGCGCTCAAGGAGACCCGGCGCGCAAGGCCTGATGGAAGTGTCCAAACGACACATCGTTGGCGAGGAGCATGGCTTCCTCGTTACACCATTCTGAATAGTCGTTCTCGCGTTCCAGCTCCGCGAGAAATTCATCCCAGCCGATCCACCGCACAGCATTCACTTCGCCAGGGTTGGGTCGGGGCGGCTGATCGACGACGCCGACGGCAACAGGGCAAAATTCATTCTCGACCACGCCGTTGCGCTCAAATCGATAGCGATAGTCCGGGAGCAGAATGCTGAGGTGGACACCGGTCAACCCGAGTTCGTCACTGAGGCGTCGATGCATGGCGTCCACGGTCGATTCATGGAGTTGAGGATGGCCGCAGCAGGCGTTGGACCAGACACCGGGCCAGGTAATCTTCCCGAAGCGGCGTTGCTGCAGCAAAGTTCGCCCCATGCGGTCGAACAGGAAGATGGAGAATCCCCTGTGCAACGGGGTATCGGCGTGGTGCGCGTCATTCTTGTTCCGGGTTCCCACAGGGTGGTTGTTTTCGTCCACGAGCACGACGTGCTCGAACGGTGGCTCGGCCAGATCCATCCTCATGCGGCGGCGCCATCATGGTGAGGGAGTGAGCCGTGTCGGGTTCGACCAATCACCGTCACGAGGCCACGGTCCGCGCATTTGGGGCCGTTGGGCCACTTTGTCCATAATCAGGCGTAACACATCGGTCGATCAACCTGGTTGATTGCCGCCACGGCGGTTACGAAACCATTGCACTGCCTTGCCCAGGATCCATCCCTGAGCAATTCGAGTAAGACATCCCATTGAAGACCCGTTTCACGAAGCGAACAAT
>JALZMD010000051.1 GCA_030858375.1 Chloroflexota bacterium | reverse complement strand
CCCGGTCGCGGATGACGGCTTCGCCTCACGCTCGTGGAACGGGGCGTTGGCCGGCAGGACACTACCGAAAGCGTCGCCAATCTTCCCCAAAATAGAGGTGGAAGCGGATGCTGAGGCAGGAGCCTAGAACCGGCCGGTCACCGGCGACCGGGTCGTCCATCAAGCACGTATCAACGTGGCCTGCCGCATGGGATCGGGTTCCGCCAGGATGCGCCAGGTGGACGACCACGCAGTCCTGGCCTTGGTCATCAGCCACCAGGCACTGCGTATCAACCAGACGACAACCATCGTCCGCAGTGGCGATGAACCATGATTTGGTTGTTCCTGGCTGATGACCACCCGATCGTTCGCCAGGGACTGCGGTCCCTGCTCGAAGCCGAAGATGGGTGTGAGATCGTGGGCGAGGCGTCTGACGAGTTGGATGCGATCGATCTGATAGCGCGGTTACAGCCCGACGTGGCGGTGCTGGATGTGCCACCGCCAGACTTGCACGGTCTGGAGGTGGCGAGGCGCGCGCGGGTACAGGTGCCGCCACCCACGGTCGTCATGCTTTCGATGTTCGCCGACGAACCCTACGTGGTCAGCTCCCATCAACCGGCATGAATTACGCACCGCTCGTGAGCGCGATGTGCAGCATCTCGCGGCGAAGGGCTACACCGGCGCCGAGGTCGGCTCCCGGCTGGCGATCCGCCGATACCCATCGGGCCAGCCTGTTGCGGAAACTCGGACTCCGGACCCAAACCGACCTGATTCGCTTCGCTGTCGTCCGGGGATACTTTAACTGCACCACCTGGCCCGATCGGCCACCGCCAATTGTGCATCCACCTCGATGTAGACCAAATGGCACCCCCCACCTGGCACACGCTCTACGTATAGCGTCCCGGCAAATCGCGTAGATACCCGTATGGGATTTCGGCCGCAACACCCCTACATTGGGAAGTAAGCACAGATAGCTGGCAGCACCAGAGACCCCACGGACTTCGACGTGTTGGCGCGTCTCCAGGATGGGACCAATAGAGGAGGCCTCCGGCATGGCTACTGATTTTATCGCTTCGGATCGCGGGGGCGCACGGGTCCTCAAGACGGTTTCGATTCGGTCGACCTGGAGGGACGATGCCAATCATGTAGAGATGGGGCGATCGCGATCACCTCGACAATCCGGCGATCACCCATCTCACGAAGTTTCGGATTCAGCACCAACCCTTGGAAGCGCTATCCGGGCACGGCGACGCGAACTCGGGATGACGCAGCAAGACCTGGCGACACTGGTGAACCGCGGCGGTGATGACATGCGCCAGTCCGACGTATCGCGCCTCGAACGAGGACAGGTGACGCTACCGCGGAGCCATCGGTTGCAGCAGATCGCGGAGGCGCTGCAGTTACCATCGGGTGACCTCCTGGCACGAGGAGGATGGTCCGGTGCCGAGTCGTCATTCTCGATCACATCCGGTGAAGATCCACCTACCGCAGATTCTCCTGGTTTGCCGTTCCCGGACGTCTCCGGGTCCGCTTCCCTTGACGAGCAATTCCCGGGATTTGCCAGTGGAACCGATTCACTCTCCGCTCGCACCGAGCAGATACTGCAACGATGCCGCCAGGAACGTGAAATGGTGAGGCGTATCCTCAGCGGCAATGATGGCCAACGGCGGCGTGTCGCCCGCTCCTGATCGTTACGCCAACATGACCTTCATGATTGGCCTGTCCGCCCGTCATTGCCCGAACCACTCCTGTTTCCACGCTCTCCTGCATAGCGAAACCGTGCCACGCGCGTGCCACGGTTTCGCTGCGCGTCGACAGACGCCTCCGCCGCTCGCGATCGATTTCCTGTAGTATCGACGCATTGGTTGGATCATGTTCAACGGAGGGTGATGTGGACAACGCAGGACAGTTTGCGGGCAAGGTGGCATTGGTCACTGGGGGCGGCTCCGGGATCGGGCGAGGCGCAGCGATCGACCTCGCGCAGCGAGGAGCAAAGGTGGCCGTACTTTCGCGCAAGCAGGACCGGATCGATGCGGTGTGCGCCGAGATCGAGGCGGCGGGAAGCGAGGCGCTGGGAATCAGTGCCGATGTCACCAGCCAGGACCAACTTGAGGCTGCCATCCGCCAGATCGACGAAAAGTGGGGTCGACTCGACGCCGTCGTCGTCAATGCAGGGAAGAACGGGGTCTTCGCACCGCTCGACGACCTGACGCTGGACGAGTGGAACGATACGATCGCCACGAACCTGACGAGTACGTTCCTGACCACGCGGGCGAGCCTGCCACTCCTCAAGCGCCAGGGCGGGGCGATCGTGATCGTCTCCTCCGTCAACGGATCGCGGACGTTCAACTATCCCGGCGCGGTCGCGTATTCGACCAGCAAGGCGGGGCAGGTTGCCTTTACCAAGATGGTCGCGGTTGAGCTGGCACAGCACAAGATCCGGATCAATGTGATCTGCCCCGGGGCGATCCGGACCAACATCCCGGAGGCGACGTTCCCGCGGAACATCGACAAAATCCGGTGGCCGATCGAGTTTCCCAAAGGAACGCACCCTCTGACTGGTGGCCCGGCCGAACCCGAGCAAATCGGGAAGACGATCTCCTTCCTCCTCTCCGACGATGCCAGCCACGTGAGCGGTACCGAAATGTGGTTCGACGGCGGAGCGAGCCTCCTGGTCGGCTAGCAAGGCCAATACCACCATTCCAATCCGGGCGATGACTATCCCCGGCATGGACGACGAGTCGTCGTCCATGCCGGGGATACGTATTGTGCTGCCGAGTCCCATCGCGAACGTACGTCGTCAACGTCTGGCCTGCGTGCCTGGATCGTCCGCTCCTGCCGAACAAAAGCGTTCGTACACCTGGTAGGAGTGAACGGCCAAGATTGACAATCGTTTTTGCGGCTCCCTTGCCGACGTGGCGCCGGGTGGATGGAACCCGGTGCTGGATGGACGTCATGGCATACGGCCAGGCACACAGGCAGTCCCGAAACCAGCGCGATACGCGCTAAAAAGTTTCGGGACTTCGCCTGACTGGTCAACGGGGAATCAAACTTCGAACCACTCGTGGCGAATGCAGCACGGCTGTGACGCGGACGCGCGGGGCAACGACAACAGGCAAGGCATCGATCCTCGCGGACGACCTTCACCGAGGGCCGTCTTGAGGCGTGTTTTGCAGGGGGAAGGCATGAAAACGCTCCGCACGTCGGTGTGCTTCGCACGCCGGCTTGGTCCCGTATTGGCCGCTGTGCTGCTTGCGGCGACAATGGCACCCAATCTCGCGCTGGCCCACCAAGGCCACGAGCACGGCAATGTGATCGCCAATGCCGATGGT
>JALZMD010000041.1 GCA_030858375.1 Chloroflexota bacterium | reverse complement strand
TCAATTTCGTTTGCTTCGTCCATGTTGGCACCGTGGACCGCTTCAGCGAGGAAGCCGTACCGTGCGATACCAGTGATCAGGCCATTCTGGATCGTGAACGCGGAGGCAACGGTCTGGTTGCCGGTTTCCGTGCCGGTGTCCGGATCGTGCCAGGTTGCGTGCTGCTCGACCACCACCGTCTCGCCGTTGGTGAACCATCGTTGGGGAGTCATCGAGATGCTGGCCCGGCCCACCCACTCCTCGAGCAGGTGCTTCCCTTCGCCGTATCCCCGTGGGCCGCCAACGCGTAGGTCGTTCGCGGCAAGATCCAGGAGTGCGGGCACGTTATGGTCGTTGAGATGGTCGTGAAATGCCTGGACTACCGCGATCGGGTCGAGGTGGCTCATGAATCGTTCCCCTGTGGCGAAACGTGCGGGTCTTTCCGGCTAGGATGGTACACGGTCAGGCCACTTTGCGCGCGAGCAACCCGCTCCTGGCCCTTCGCCTGATCCGCAGGGAAAGGCGTGGGTGGCTACACTTCGATGAGCATGTTCCGTCTTTAACCCGACCACGGAGTTCACCCTCGATGATCATCACCCGGCCCGAAGAGTTTTCCGGTTTGCAGCGGGCGAACCAAGCTACCACGCGCCTGCTTCGCGAACTCGAAGCGTTCGCGAAGCCGGGACTGACGACCCGGGCGCTGGACGAGTATGCCCGGGCCTACATCCGCAAGCTCAGCGCGGAACCGGTGTTCGAGACCCAGAACGGGTTTCCTGGCGCGATCAACACCAACCGCAACGATATCGTGGTCCATGGCATCCCGGGCGACGAACGTCTTGTCCAGGGCGATATCCTGACGATCGATGCCGGAATGCTGTTTGGCGGCTTCGCCGGGGATGCCGCGACGACGTTTACGATCGGACCGGCCTCGACGACACAACAGGCCCTGATCGATGCCACCTGGCTGGCGATGAACACCGCGATCGAAGCGGCGAGGACCGGCAACTCGGTCGGCGACGTGAGCTGGGCGATGCAATCCGTCGCCGAATCGCATGGCTACAACGTTGCCCGGGGATTCTGCGGGCACGGCATCGGCCGCCGCTGCTGGGAAGACCCGCAAGTCCCGTTCGCCGGTGACCCCGGAACCGGGCCGAAGCTGGTCGAGGGCATGGTCATTACGGTGGAGCCTGTGGTCATCGAGGGCGCGATGGAGTTCCACATGGCCAACCGCTGGGAAGCGCGTACGGTCGATGGCACGATGGTCGCCCAGTTCGAGCGCGCGATCATGGTCACGGCGAGCGGCGGGGTCATCCTCAGCGGCGATTGACACGGGGCACCTAGCAGAGCTGCCGAGCGTGTCTCGGCCCTGGGTGCAGCGATGCGGGGCCCGGTCAGTCTGCCGCCGTGAGACCCAATCGCCACTCGTTCATCCGCATCCAGGTGGTAGAGCCGGGTGGATACGCTTCATCGTGACTCCCGATCAAGGTAAAGCCCGCCTTGCGGCAAACCGCGTTCGAGGCGGCGTTGGCGATCGACGGAAAGGCGTGCAGTGAGCGATGCCGCCGTTCGCTCCGGGCGTGCGCTATCAGCAAACCGATCGCGACCGTGGCGATGCCCCTACCCTGGAACTCCGGGATCACGCTCCAGCCGATCTCGTAGACCGCCTCGTCTCGCCACTCGCTGTCCCACACCTCGATACCGAGGACGACAAGGTTTTCGGGCAAGAGCACGATCCGGAACATCTGGCCCGTGTCGCGCTCGTTCAGGGCCAAATAACGCGAGTGACGGGCAACCACCTGCTCATCGGTTTCCGGTCCCCCAAGGTGGATCATCATGTCTGGCGCGGTGTTGCGGCATAACACGTTGAGGTCACCCTTGGTCCACGGCTCGATCCGCAACTGTCGTTCGTCCATACGTTGCGGCATATCGCTCCAACCTCTCTGATCCCCGGTCATCGGCCATGCTTCCTGTCCCTCCCCTCCCGACCGATGATCGGGTAAGGGGCGGACAGCGCACGTCCGCATTTTTACCACCCACCCGCTCTTCGGAACGCAGACGCACCCCAGGGCCGAATCGAAACGATCCAGCCCTGGGGCGCGGTTCAGCGTCAGTGGTCAATGGAAGGCGAGCCCCGCTCCCGGATTGGGAACGAGGCCCCGATATACGCCTAATAGATCTCGAGGTAGCGATCGCGCTCCCACTCGGTGACGGTCTTGCGGAACTCGTCCCACTCGGTGCTCTGGGCATCGATCAGGCGCTCGGAGACATGCTCGCCGAGGGCATCGCGAAGGACCTGGTCCTTCTTGAACTCCTCAACCGCCTCGCCAAGCGTGGCCGGCAGGGTCGGGATGTTGCGTCGCCGCAGATCCTCATCGGTGAAGTGATAGAGGTTCTCCTCAATCGGATCCTCGAGCGGCAGTTCGTTGATGATGCCGTCCATCCCGGCCGCCAGCATCGCCGTAAAGGCGAGGTACGGGTTGCAGGAAGGATCCGGGCAGCGGAGCTCGATACGGGTCGCGGCCAGATTACCACCGCGAATCGCCGGCACGCGGATCAGGGCCGAGCGGTTGGTGCGCGCCCAGGCCACGTACACCGGAGCCTCGAAGCCGGGAACGAGCCGGCGGTAGGAATTGACTAGCGGCGCGATGACCGCGGCCAGGCCGCGGGCATGCTTGAGCTGGCCGGCGATGAAGTGCTTGGCCACCTTGGAGAGACCGTACGGGTCGCTCTCGTCGACGAAGGCGTTCTTGCCGGTGCTTGGGTCGATGAACCCAAAACTCTGGTGCACGTGCATCCCGGAGCCGTTGATGCCGGCCAGCGGTTTCGGCATGAACGTGGCGTGCAGGCCGTGCTTCTGGGCAATCGCTTTGAGGACATACTTGAACGACTGGGCACGGTCGGCGGTCGGGACGGCCGGGCCGTACTCGAAGTCGATCTCGTGCTGGCCAATCGCGACTTCGTGGTGGCTAGCCTCAACCTCGATCCCCATCTCGTCAAGGGCAAGCACCATATCCTTGCGGACCGTCGAAGCGAGATCGGTCGAGAGGTCGAAGTAGCCGCCGCGGTCGTGCGGCAGCACCTTGATGTCGCCGGCCTCGTCGCGCTCGAAGAGGAAGAACTCGAGTTCCGGTCCAACGTTGTAGGTGTAGCCGAGCTCGGCGAGCTTTTCGAGTTGCGCGTACAGCACGCCGCGTGGATCACCCCCGAACGGCTCGCCATTCGGCATGTGGACCCAGCAGATCACGCGAGCCGTGGTGAACTCGCCGCGCTCCCAGGGAATGACGGCGAAGGTCGAGAGGTCGACCTCAAGGTACATGTCGGATTCCGCGATGCGAAGGAATCCCGCAATCGACGAGCCGTCAATCCACTGGCCACCCTCAACCACGTGATCGAAGATCTTGGCCGGGATCGTCACCGACTTCACAATTCCCATGATGTCGGAGAACTGGAGGTTGATGAACTTGACGCCCTCGGCCTCGATAATGGCGTAGATTTCTTCGGGGGTGGGCCCGCTTCCAAGCAGCGTGCTTCGATCAATGCCAGATGGTGAAATGGCCACGTTCAGATATCTCCCGCACATACAAGCCACGATTGACCCACGCGCCAATCGCTCGAAAAATGAACCTCCTAGAGCCTATCGCGAGACGCTTTGACAGGGCATCGTGCATCGTGATGAACTTCACAGGTGATTATTAGACATATTGCACATATTTAAAGTCGAATGGCGAAATTTCGGGCCGCATTTCGCACAACCTGCCCTGTTTGAGACGCTCCGCACAAGCGGAAGTGTGAAAAACGTCTCACATAATGACGCATATGGACATCCAATCTGGATGTTTACCGGAGCAGGGAAACATCAGGGCAATGGTCTGTACGCCGAGTCCAAAAGCCGTTTCCTGGCATATACGGATACGCTCAGTGGACGATCAAGCGGCCTCACCTGGACCCTCCAGCAACCCCGTATCGATCAGGATCTTCCGGATGCGTTCCCTCGCTTCCGCGCCCAGGCGGATCATTGGGCGGCCGGTGAGGTTGTTCGAAATCACACCCCGCAGCATGAGCGCCGCCTTGAACCCGCCGATCGCCGCGGCCGTATGGCCAACGCGCTAATCTCCCACCTGACGGGCGATGCTGTACTGCCGGTCCTGCTCCCGACGGGCAAGGTCGAAGTCACCACAGCGATCCGGTCGACCGGCCCCAGCCCGCTCGGCGGCGTGCTCGCGATGAGCGGCGACGAGATCCAACCGTCCTGGTTGCCACACCGCACCGGCGTCCACCCGTACACCGCCGCGCCCCGGATCGTGACCTGGCTCCCGAAGGACACGGTCGTGATGATGCCGCCCGACAGGCTCGGCTGGCTGCGGCAGTTGGCGTTGGCCGCCCCCGCCGTGTCAATGTAGCCGACCGTCGTGCCCGGTGGGGGGGTCGGGTTGCCGCCACTGACGGTCAAGTACTGCGCGGAGACGAAGCCGTTCTGCTCGGCACAGCGGACGGGATACCACCCGTTGGACACCGGCCCCCGGAGTTCGACCTGGGTGCTCGGCGCCAGTGAGGTGATCACCGAGCCGTTGATCGGCGAGACCCGGCAGCGCAGGGTGTCCCCACCCGTGTTGCTCACCGTCCCGAAGCCAGTGCCGGGAACCGGCGTGACGGTCGGCGTTGGCGTAGAGGTGGCTGGTGTGGACGTTGGCGTCATGGTCGGGGTAGAAGTGACAGGTGTCGCTGTCGGCGAACGGCTCACTGTCAGGTACTGCGCCGAGACAAAGCCGTTTTGACCCGCGCACCGGACCGGATACCAGCCACTGGCGACCGGCCCTCGGAGTTCGACCTGCGTGCCCGGTGCGAGGGAGGTGATCACCGACCCGTTGACCGGTGCCGTCCGGCATCGGAGATTGTCGCCGCCGGTGTTGGTGACGGTACCCGTCGTCCCACCCGGTGCTGGTGTCGGCGTTGGAGTGCCCGGGGTGGCGGTCGGTGTTGGCCCGCCGCTGACCGTGAGGTATTGGGCGGAGACGAACCCGTTTTGCCCGGCACACCGGACCGGGTACCAGCCGTTGGACAACGGGCCGCGTACTTCCACCTGGGTGCCGGGACCGAGGGAGACGATCACCGCACCCGACACCGGCGCCGTCCGGCAGCGCAGGTTGTCGCCGCCCGTGTTGCTCACCGTCCCGAACGTCGTGCCCGGCGGGGCTGTGGACGTTGGAGAAACGTTCACAGTGGCCGTTTGGGTCGGACCTGGCGTGATCGGAGCCGGGGTTGTGGTCGATGTGGATGGGGTCGTGGTCACGGTCGCGGGCGCAGTGACAGTCACGGTGACCGGAATAGTGGTTGGTGTCACCGGCATGCCAGTGGGGGCAACGGTCGGAGTCACCGGTGTCGCTGTCGGGGTCACCGGCGTCGGTGTTGGGCATGGTCCCTCGGTGTCATATCGGAAACTGGTGTTGCCTTGGACTGCCGCCTGATTCAGGATGGCCTGGATGCGCGCTTGTTCCGCGGGCGGGGATATGCCACCGACCAGACCCTCCAACTCGACCACGGTCACCACACTGTCACCAGGCGAAGGATCAAGCAACATGAGCCGGAGCCGATCCTCGGCGACAACACATCCCTCGGATGCGCCGGCGGAATGTGCCGTCAGTCCCAGGAGCACCAGCGCAAAGGTCACAACGAACAGTATCCGGCGTGCATCGGCAACGGATGTGCGCATGCTCTCCCCTGATCACACGTTAGCAACGGCAGTTTATCAAAGACCCGTTGGCCATTATACCGGCGTGATGACAGATTGGGAGTCCGGTGGAAGTCCGGGCCGATGCGATGTTAGCCAGTGATCAGGACGATCGTAACGTTTCAGGCGATGTGGCTGAGACTCGTAGAACGTACGCTCCTGGTTCAAGGGAACCGGACGTGGTCACTGTCTCGGCGTCGTCCGTCTCGATCGCGAAGCCGGGCAGCGAATCCCCGTCCTCGTTCTCGAGCGCGGCCGTGAACGCCGACGTGGTCGTGGCCGTGTATGAGTTGTTACTGGAGTTGCTCGACGACGAAGAGCTTTGCTGGCTCGATGACGATGCCGAAGTCGGCTCAACCGGATCCGCCACGCGGGTTTCGAGGGCAGAAACACGTATCTCCAGGTCGTTCTGGCGCTGGGCGGCACTGGCCACCTGCAGCGCGACCCGGGTTTTGCCGACACCGCCAGGACCGGTCAGGGTCAGGAGGGATGTGTCCGGGTGCGCGAGCAGCGCGATCACCTCGGCGACCTCACTGCTCGTCCAATCAGCGGCGTTCGCGGCACTGGGAGGCGAAGCGGGTGAGCGGTGGGCGATACGGTGATCATGGCATCCACCAATGCGACATCAGCCTTGAAGATACGATCACCTTGACGCACCGCGATGCGTCTGTCCACGCGGCCACGGATTCCCATCGACCGGGACCCCGATCGTCGTTGACAACGGCGTGGGGAACCGGCGACCTCCCTGGGGAGATCGCCGGTTCCTGGTGTGTACTGCCCCGGGGTTGGTAGCGACAGCCGTCCATAATCGGGGAAGGCATGGTCCGCTCAGGCCTCGGGCGTTCCCTCGACGGCGACCCGTTTCGCCCGGGCCACCGTCCGCTCGTCGTACTCGCTGATCGTGCTGTCCCACTGTCCGCCACACGTCATCAACGTCACCGCCTCGTAGGCCGTCATCCCCAGCACCGCTTCCGCCGGCGGGTCGAGGTTGCTCTCCTGCCGCACCCACTCCACCTCATAGGTGTAGGCCGTCTCCGCCTCATCATGGAGCACCACTGTGTCCCCTGCGCGCAGCGTGCCGAGGTTGAAGAAGACCGCTTCGGGCACACCCCACCAGTTGAGGTGGCCGGCGACCCAGAGGTTGCCCACCTCACCAAGCCGGGCACTCTCCTTGTACCAGGCGACGTGGGTTTCATCACGCGGCTGCTGCATCACCCCGCCGACCGTTTCGAGGATCTCGACCGGGGCCTCGACCCCGATCGCCGCGATCACGAGCGTGACCGGGACCGGGCCCCGGGGGCAGGCGTCGGCGTCCCCGCCCGCGCCGGGCGTGGCGGGCAGGCAGAGGCTCGTCGGGGTGCCGCCGGACGGGGTCCCGTCGCGCGGTTCGATCACCTGGTCGGCCTGGGCCAGCAGCCCGGAGCGGACGAGGGCGGTGCCCCCGAGCGGGAGCGTCAGCAGCGCGGCGAGCTTGCGCCGCGTCAAGGTGTGCGTCATGGAGTCCTCCGGGAAGGGGCGGGAGGACACAAGGTCCTCCCCTACGGAATGGCTGGCAACCCGGCGAGTACGATGGGTGACGAGGA
>JALZMD010000008.1 GCA_030858375.1 Chloroflexota bacterium | reverse complement strand
CCTTTCCCCAGACCGGCGAGGTACGATCCGCCCGCCGCAAGTTCGAGCGCGGCGACCTGTCGCAAGCGGAATACGATTCATTCATTGAGGGCCAGATCCGCGATGTCATTGCCCACCAGGAGTCGCTCGGGATCGACGTGCTCGTCCACGGCGAATCAGAGCGCAACGACATGGTCCAATACTTCGGCGAACAACTCGAAGGGATCACCTTCACCCGCCACGGCTGGGTCCAGAGCTACGGCTCCCGCTACGTCCGGCCACCGGTGATCTACGGCGACGTCTCGCGGCCCGACCCGATGACCGTTCGCTGGGCGACGTATGCGCAGTCGTTGAGCAAGAAGCCGGTCAAGGGAATGCTGACCGGACCGGTGACGATCCTGAACTGGTCGTTCGTCCGCGACGACCAGCCCCGCGCCCTGACCTGCCGCCAGATCGCGCTGGCGATCCGTGACGAGGTTGCCGACCTCGACGCCGCCGGGATCGCGATGATCCAGATCGACGAGGCCGCCCTGCGCGAGGGGCTGCCGCTGCGGCGCGACGACTGGGCGGAGTACCTCGCCTGGGCCGTCGAAAGTTTCCGGATCACGGCGAGCGGCGCGCGGCCCGAAACGCAGGTCCACACCCACATGTGCTACTCGGAGTTCGGGGACATCTTCGAAGCCATCAGCGACCTCGACGCCGACGTGATCTCGATCGAGAACGCCCGTTCCGGGCTCGAACTGCTCCAGGCGTTCCGCGAGCAGGGGTACGATAAGGGCGTCGGCCCCGGCGTCTACGATATCCACAGCCCACGCGTGCCGCCGATCGACGAAATCGCCGCCAACCTCCGCGCCACGCTCACAGTGCTCGACGCTGCCCGCGTCTGGGTGAACCCCGACTGCGGCCTGAAGACGCGAAAAGCGGAGGAGTCGACGGCGGCGTTGCGGAACATGGTCGTCGCCGCGAAGCAGGTCCGAGCCGGGCTGGAGAACGCGGCCTCCTGAGCAAACCGGTCAGGCAAAAGGGCGAGCGCCACCTGGAGAGTTCCATGTGGCGCTTCGTGAGGCCCCTGAACCTCTGACGTACTACATGTGGACAAGCGTCGTACCATTGCAACCCACGTACACGCGATCAAACAGAGTCACTTTGGGTTATCGCAGAAGTTGTCCCCCCAACCTCGCACCCTGCCACGAGTTGATCGGGTTCCGCGTGACAATTATTTGGTGACACGTGACGTGCTGAATCAAGTCGAATATGTCGTATCTGGCGATAAAGACCTGTTGGTCCATCAGCAAATCCATATCACCAGTATCGAGAGCCCCGCCGAGTTCGTCGCCATCCTCGAAGCGGGAGCCTGAGCCGGAATCGTTGGCTCCGACCACAAACACCCCCCGAAGCCCCGGGGATGAGGGCAAGGCAGCTTTTCCCGCCTTCCCTCATCGGCTCGATGCACCGCGGCGGGAACGTCCTCGCCGATCAACCGGTCCGCGTCATTCCTGAATCGTGATGATTCGCCACCCAAACGCCACTCCATTGGCGGAAAAGGAGCAGGTCAACCGGCGCCCACCAGTCAGTCAGGTCATTCACGCAACGCCTGGCCGGTCGATTCATGGAACCCGGCGCAAATCCGGCGACTCATCAACGCACCCTCTGACTACCTGGGACCAGCCGCCATCAGCGCAACGGAATTCCGCGTTCGGCAAGCACCTGTCTGACGAACGTCAACGGAACCGCGTGGGCCACCCGGCCACGGTAACCACCGGTTGTTTGGGCCATGAAGAGCGAGTTGAGGAGCGCTTCCTCCACCGCGTCCTGAACCGCCGCGAAGATCGGATCAAGCGCCTTGTCGGCCACCGTCATACCTTCAGCCACCGAGAAGGCGATGCCGTAATCGCCGCTGCCATGAGAAAAATTTGCCCCTACCCGGGCCATCCCGTACACGGCGCGTGTCGCCAGCCGCCGCAACTGGCGGGCATCGAGCACCGCATCAGTGGCGACCACGATCATGCACGAGTTGCCACTCTCGGCACTACCCAACGCAGAGGGATCCCGCGCATCAGCCAGGGCGTCGTCCGCGTCGATTGGCACACCGAGGACAGTCAACGTGCCTCCGAAGTTGGATTGCACCAGCACGCCAACGGTCGCCACCACGTTTCCAACGTCGACCAGCCGCGACGATGTCCCGATCCCGGCGTTGAAGCCCAGCGCCGTGGTCCCGGTACCGGCCCCGACGCAGCCTTCGGCGACCTTCCCGGCGGACGCTGTTCGCAGGGCCGCCAATACGTGGTCGTCGGTGATCGGACGGGACCTGATATCGGAGAGGTAGCCATCGTTGGTTTCCCCGACCACCGGGTTCACGGAGACCAGTTCCTCGTTGCCGGGCAGGGTAAGCATGTGGCTGACCAGGGCATCGGCGGCGCGAAAGGCCGAGAGCGTCCCGGTCAGTACGATCGGCGTCTCGATCTCGCCCAGCTCGACCAACTGCGTCCCACCAATCAGCTTGCCGTACCCGTTGCCAACGAAGAGCCCGGCCGGATGAGCCCGGCAATCGGCCAGCTGATCGGCCACGATCGCCGTCACCCCGGTCCGGATGTCGCTCCCGGCGATCAGCGTCGTCTGACCCACCCGCACACCCGGTACATCGGTGATGGCGTTGAACGCTCCAGGGCTGAAGGACCCCGGCGCGATCCCGAGGTCCCGGCTCCGCGCCCGCTGCTCCGTTTTCCACTCGTTTTGCGTCACAAACAACCTCCGTCTACGAATCGTTTTTCCAATGAAGCATCGTATGCGGCGATGGCCAGATTGTTGCACCTGACCCCTGGAACTGGCCCGGCACCGGAATGGCCAAAACATTTTCGATACCTTGGGAACCAATTCTCGATCACCGTCGTCTATCTGCTTGGGACACATCGAGAAACGTGCACATCTCGAACCACGAGAGCGCCGATCACCAACCTGGCGGGCGCTACTACCACGATGCAGCCAATATGTGAGGAACCACCAATCATGCTTACGGCCACCACCGCCATGACCGCACCCTACATCACCGCCTATCACGATTCGAAGGATTTCTGGCTGACTGGCGGCAAGGCCCGCATCCTCGCCGAAACAGGCCGCACCAACGGCGCCTTCTGCCTCGTCCATCTCACCCACCAGCACGGCGAATCGACCCCGCTCCACATCCACCCCGATCACGACGAAGCCTTCTTCGTGCTTCACGGCGACGTGCGGGGCATTTGCGGCGAGACCGAATGGGAAGCCTCCAGCGGCGCCTTCATCTGGCTGCCGCGCGGCGTGCCGCACGCCTTCCAGGCGGTCAGTGAATTGCCGCTCGAACTGTTGGTGATGACCGTTCCAGGCGGCTTCGACGAATTCGTGACCGAAGCCGGCGACCCGGCGGTGGACGACGTCGACCCCGCCACGCTCCCCGTGCACTTCGAGCGGATCGGCGCAGCCCCCAGCCGCCACGGCATCGACCTGCTCGGTCCGCCGGTCAACTTCCTCGGCTAGCGTTGGCACTGTGCCAATGCTGTCAGCCCTCTAGCCCTTGAAAGGCTCTACGCCATGACCCTCATCGTCGAGATTGAAGATTTCCTGAAAGAAGCTCGCTGTCACATCGTCGATGCTTCAGCCAATGACACCGTCGTCATGATCTGCGTACCACAGATCACCACTCGCGCATCCCGCCTGGATGCGCCCAAGCCCGCCGCCCAACTCGACACCAATGACGACGACCTCATCACCTGGGAAGACGCCGCCTGGCAGTAGCTCCCTGCAGTTTCGCTTCGATCGAGCCGCGATCAATGCCGATCGCGGCTCGTTTCATTCAGCGGTGCTGAGGAGCGCCGAGCCAGCAGCCACCAGGCGGTGCAAATGCTGCCAGATCCGAACCAGGGCCAGGGTATCGTGCCGGCAATAGATCCGCAGGGCCGCGAAGATGTTGGATCGCTCGCGTTCGGTCATGGCGAGCGGATCGCCCATCACCGCCTCGAACCAGCGCTCGGATGCCTGCGCCCCGTCACCGATATCCAGGAAGTCGTAGGCCAGGTCCGGCGCCACGACCGGCAGGATCTTCTTGATCGAGGCGCTCCCGTTGAAGTCGGGGTGTACCCACAATCCCTTCCTCACCACATCCATCAGGTCGATCATCCTGCTGTTCACATCGAGCAGGAAATCGGCGGCCTCGGGAACCAGG
>JALZMD010000266.1 GCA_030858375.1 Chloroflexota bacterium | reverse complement strand
TTCTGGTTGTGCCAGTTCGAAGGATCGACGAAGTCGGAGCCCCATGAACCGGTATAGACACCGAAATTTTGCGTCTCCCGTCCCGCCCGCCAATCCGTATAGGTCGATTCCTCGATTGGCGCCAGGGTCACGGTGATTCCCAGCACATCCTGCCACGTGGCCTGGAGATATTCGGCAACGGTCTGGACCCGGGCCGGACTGTTCTGGTACGTAATCTCCAGCGAAATAGAGGCTGGGTCGATTCCGGCATCAGCCAGCAATTGCACGGCCTCTTCGGTACTTTCAGTCAGTGGTGACTCATCGTCCAGGGAACCTGGAATGTCTGGGGAAACGATGGTATATGCCGGGAGGTATTGGCCCCGGAGCGCGATGTTGGCAAGGTCGTCCCGATTCACGGCCTTATAGAGTGCCTGCCGAAACGGGATCTGGCTGGTTGGCTCAGGCCGCGTATCGCAAACGATGAAGTTGCAGTTCGAAAGTGGGAACTGCATGAGCAATTGACTGGCTTCCGGGTCGGCGAGCACCCGGTCGAGGTCCGGTCCTTCGGGGGCCGAATAGTCGACCTCGTCGTTCTCGAACGCGATGTACGACTGTGTCGACGCGTCCGCGAAGATCACGAAGTCCGCCCGGGTGATCGTTACCGGGTCGCCTGTGGTGTAGCTCGGATTCGGGATCAGCACCATGTTCTGGTCGTGGCTCCAGGACTCGACCACGTACGGGCCGTTCGAAATGGCGACTTCGCCGGTGTCTGTCCAGCCGTCTCCGTATTCTTCGATGACGTGCTGCGGAACCGGGAAAAAGGTCCAGGTAGCGACGATGCTTGGAAAGAAGAAGAGTGGCCCGGCCAGCGTCACCTGGAGGGTGTAGTCGTCGACCGCTTCGATTCCAAGATCGTCCAGCTCCATTTCGCCGGCGGCAATCGCTTCGGCATTCTGGATGAAGAACATGATCGGCACGTATTCGGACAGCGTGTTCGGATCGAGCACGCGTTTCCAGCTGTAGACGAAGTCGTTGGCATTGAGTGGCGTGCCGTCTGACCAGGTCGCGTCCTGCCGCAGGCTGAATGTGAATACCGACGCGTCTTCGTTGGGTTCCCAGCTTTCGGCGACACGCGGGACGATTTCACCCGTTGCCTGGTCAACACCGGTCAGTCCGTCGTAGACGTTGAACAGGATGGCTAGCTCATCCTGCCCAGTGCTAGCGCCAGGATCCATGGTTGCCGGTTCACCTGTCGGAATCCTGATTGTCTGCTCGTCCGCCAGTGGTCCGTCGTACATGGCGACAGGCGAGGCTTCGGGCGTTGCCTGGGCCAGTGCGCCACCTGCCGGCGACCCAATGAGCGCGGCGCCAGACGTGGCCGCGATGCCCTGCAGCACACGGCGGCGATTGACCGGCAGGCCCATCAGGTGAAAGCTCCGTTCCAACAAGCGCAGGCTCTCGGGGTTGAACGACATGAATACCTTCTTCCATCGGCTTCCAGGAACGGAAGCAAGAGCGGCGAGTCTTCCAGACCGGGAGACACGCGCAACATGGTGACGATACGGGGCCCGTGATCGCGTATGACCGCTCTCGCCGGCAATACCGGCAGCGGCGCACAGCACGGAAGCGTACTCGGCGCACGCCTCTCAACCTGCTGCAAGATCGATGGCTCCATCGCCATGTTGGTTGAGGTGATATGGAAGATAGCGTGCGCATGCACAATCGTCAACGCCCACCCGTCTGGACGGGCTGACCGGTGTTGTGCGTGATGCATGATTCTTGAGGGAAGGGATTGGCCAAAACCGGGCCAGGCCAGAGGAGAATGTTCGCCTCCGGCCTGGAGTCATGATAGTGAATGAGGATCGGAGCCGCTAGTCGACGACCGGCGGAACGAGCTTGCGTTCGTCGGAACGAGTCTTGAGCAGGCTCAGCCATGCCGTAACCGAAATCGTGACGATGATCACCGCCAGCGACACGAGGGTGGGGATCTCGGGGATAAACGTAATGTGCTCGCCGCCATTGATGAATGGGACCTCGTTCTCGTGCATGGCATGAATCACCAGTTTCACGCCAATGAAGGCGAGGATGAACGCCAGGCCGATCGAGAGGTAGACCAGGCGCGACAAGAGGCCGCCCAGCAGGAAGTACAACTGACGCAGCCCAAGCAACGCGAAGGCGTTGGCAGTGAAGACGATGTAGGGCTCCCGGGTCAACCCAAAGATGGCCGGGATCGAGTCGAACGCGAAAAGCAGGTCGGTCGAACCAATTGCCAGCATCACGATCGCCATTGGGGTGATCATCCGTCGGCCGTCGATCTTGACCGTCATTCGGTCTCCAACATACTCCTGTGTGGTTGGCACGATCCGGCGCACCAGGCGGATGAAGGCATTCTCGTGGTACTCCTCATCCTCGTCGTGATTCGAACCCAGCAGCTTCCAGGCCGTATACACAAGGAAGGCGCCGAACACGTAGAACGCCCAGCTGAAGTTTTCGATGATCGTCGCGCCCAGCGCGATGAAGATGCCGCGCATCACCAACGCGATGACGATCCCGATCAGTAATACCTTTTGCTGGAACTCGCGAGGCACCCGGAAACTGGTCATGATGATCAGGAAGACGAACAGGTTGTCGACGGAAAGGCTCTTTTCGGTCAAAAACCCGGCCCAGTACTCGATGCCGTGCTGCTGATCCCAGCCGATCCAGACGCCCACACCGAATAGCAGGCCCAGGCCAACGTAAAAGGTCGACCAGAGCCCTGATTCTTTCATGCTCGGTGCATGGGGCGTTTTTACATGTGCGTAGAAATCGAAGACGAGGAGCCCGACGATAAACAGGATCGTCGCCGCCCACACCCATAAGGGGACATTCACAGAAAAACCTCCGATGTGGTTAGGAAAACCGACCGGAGGTCTCTTCCATCGTGGCCGGGGGCGGCCAGACGATGAGCGATGCCGGGAGGATGTACATCCTTCCGTATTGACGACACCGACCTGAAAGGAATACTCCCCTCCTCGGACGATTCTACATCATGTGATTTCCTTCACGCAGGGAGGACCATGATGTTTCAGCAGACAGCTTCGCCGTCACAGTCATTGGGACGATTGCGGGCCCCTTCGACACGCCGTGCTCCTTGCCAGTGAGTGGTCGAGCATGGCTCGTTGCGAGGCGCACGGCGGTGGATTGACGGGTGAGTGATTTATAGTGCCCACTGTTCTTTCTCTCAGGCGCGTGAGCATCGTCAAACTGGTGGCGCAGGAATTACGGGCAGATCGCGGCTGCGGATCGAGATCGCTTGGAAAACTCAATCGGGAGGACAAGGCAACACGATGGACTGGATAAGTGACCCGACGATCTGGACGGCGCTCCTCACGTTGACCGCGCTCGAGATCGTTCTGGGCGTAGACAACGTCATTTTCATCTCGATCCTGTCGAACAAACTGCCGGAAGCGCAACGAGACAAGGCACGGCTTGTGGGCCTTGGTGCCGCGATGGGTATGCGCATCGCTCTCCTCTTTGCGATCAGTTGGCTGGTCGGGCTTACGGAGCCATGGTTCGAGGTGTTCGGTCAGGAAATTTCCGGACGCGACATGATCCTGTTGATTGGTGGTCTCTTCCTGCTTTATAAGGCCACTACCGAACTTCATGAGAAGCTCGAGGGTCCGGAAGTGAACAAGGCGGCGGCTGGCGCCACCTCGTTCGCCAGTGTGATCGCCCAGATCATGATTCTCGATATCGTCTTCTCGCTCGATTCGGTCATTACGGCGGTGGGCATGGCCGATGACATCGGCGTGATGGTTGCGGCGGTCGTCATCGCCGTCGGCGTCATGATGATTGCCGCCAAGCCACTCTCTGAGTTCGTACAGGCACACCCCACAGTCAAGGTCCTGGCCCTCGCCTTCCTGCTCCTGATCGGGATGTCGCTCGTTGCTGAAGGATTTGGTCATCACATCCCGAAGGGGTACATCTACTCGGCGATGGCGTTCAGCGTGATCGTCGAAATGATCAACCTCCGGGTTCGGTCGCAGGGCGATGCCCATAAGGTCAATCTGCACGACAAGTATTCTGAAGAGGACCGGTTGAAAGCGGTCGCCGGAATAAAGTGATCGATCGTGTGCAAACACGTGGCTGGCGATTGCCGGCCACGTGTTTTTGTAGCTCAGGTCCTTCCCTCGGCTGAGTCAGTTCTCATTCGCCCCTGCCGGGCTCTTGTCCCGTTCCAGCTTTGCCGGTACAAGTGCTGACAGACAAAGATCAGGATTCGAAGGTGCCGCCAAACCGGTGCCAGTCCGCAGAGGAGCGCGTTCACCATGACCGATCGACCACGTGTAGCCGTCACCCGTTTGATCCCGGAGGCGGGACTCGATCTCTTGCGAGCGTCTTGCGACGTCGCGATCTGGGAAGGCGACCTGCCACCAGGGCAGCAGGAGCTCGACACGCTCCTCGATGGCGCCGTAGGCGTCCTTTCCCTGCTTACCGAGCGGATCGATGGCGACCTGCTGGATCGTCATCCTTCCATCGAAGTTGTGAGTAACTTCGCCGTCGGCTATGACAATGTCGACGTTGAGGCCGCCACTGCCCGGAACGTTGCCGTGTGCAATACACCAGGGGTGCTGACCCAGGCCACGGCCGAGTTCGCATTCACCCTGCTGGTATCGGCGGCGCGCCGGGTCGTTGAGGCCGACCGGTACGTGCGGGAAGGGCACTGGCAAACGTGGGGCCCGCGCCTGCTGCTCGGCCAGGACATCGGCGGTGCCACCCTCGGCATCGTCGGGTTTGGCCGGATCGGCAAGGAGTTGGCGCGCATGGCCTCCGGGTTCAACATGCGGATCCTGGCCAACGATGCCTATGAAGATCCCAAGGCTGCCGAGGAATTCGGCGTCACCTATGTGCCGCTCGATGAATTGCTGCGCGAGTCGGATTTCGTCTCATTGCACGTCGCATTAACGCCAGAAACGCAGCAGCTGATCGGTGCCCACGAGTTGGGCCTGATGAAGACGACCGCCGTGCTGATCAATGCCGCCCGCGGTCCCGTCGTGGATACCGATGACCTGGTTGCGGCCCTCCAGAGCGGCGAAATCTTCGCCGCCGGTCTCGATGTGACCGATCCGGAGCCGCTGCCTGCCGATCATCCTCTGGTTTCACTTCCAAACTGTATCGTCGTCCCACACATTGCGTCGGCCACGGTCACGACCCGGGACGCGATGGCAAGATTGGCCGCCAATAACCTGATTGATGTCCTCAATGGAAGAACGCCCGAGGTTATCGTCAACCCTGAGGTGCTCGGAAGGTAAGTCGCCGAGATCTTCCGCTTTGGTAGGGGCTATCCAGCAGGGCCGACCTTGTGTCCCTCCGTCATTGCCGAATCGGGAGGACACCAGGTCCTCCCCCGCGTGAAAGGGCTGTCGCGTCAGCCCACGTCGTTCGATTCCCAGGAACCGCCCATGTCCAACGTGACCCCCGAAATCGCCAAGGCAATCCACGAAGAAGTCGTCAGCCGACGCGATGACATCGTCCGCCTGCTCGTCGATCTGGTTTCTGTCGCCAGCGTCACCTTCCACGAAGGACCGGTGCAGGAGGTGGTCGAGCGCAACTATGCCAAGCGTGGGCTGGAAATAGACCGTTGGGAGGCGACGCCAGAGGAAGTTTCCGCTCACCTCGTGCATGTCGGTGAGCAGGATATATACGAGAATCGTCCGAACCTCGTTGGCACGCGCCGCGGAGTTCAGGGTGCCAACGCCCGATCGTTGATGCTGCATGGCCATATTGACACCGTCGACAACGGCGATCCCGCGCTGTGGACCAGGAATCCATTTGGCGAAGTGGCCGATGGCCGTGTGTATGGACGTGGCGCCGCCGACATGAAGGGTGGCATCGCTACCCATATCGCCGCCCTCGACACTCTCGATGCGATCGGCGTGACGCTGGCGGGCGACCTTTCGCTTGCTTCCAGCGTCGGTGAGGAGAATGGCGGGCTGGGCGCGCTCTCCACCATGCTTCGCGGTCACCGCGCTGATGCCGCCATCATCACCGAGCCCACCAACCTCGACGTCGTGATCGCGCAGGGCGGGTCACTTGTCTTTCGGATCACCGTCACCGGCAAATCGGCGCACGGTGCAAACCGTAACCAGGGCATATCCGCCGTCGAAAAATTCTATCCCATTTTTAAGGACTTACTGGATTGGGAAGCCGAGCGCAATGCCACGCTTAGCCACCCGCTTTACGATCACTTCGACAACAAGTTCCCGATCAGCGTTGGGCTTGTGCAGGCGGGCACCTGGGCATCGACGGTGCCCGAGGTGCTCGTTGCCGAAGGGCGTCTCGGCTTCCTTCCCGGCGAAACGATCGACGGGATGCAGGCTCAGGCCGAAGCACGCATCCGGTCGGTTGCGGTCGCAGATAACTGGCTGCGCGAGCACCTGCCACTGGTCGAGTGGTTCGGCGGGCAGTTCGCGTCCTGCGAGATTTCGCGAGACGAACCCATCGCGCAGTCACTCGCTGCCGCCCATAAAATCGTGACTGGCCGCGGTGCTGCGTTCAAGGGCATCACGGCGGGCCTCGACATGCGCCTGCTGATGAACATAGGAGACATCCCCACCGTGACCTATGGCGCCGGCAACACGGACAACGTGCATTGTGCCGACGAGTGGATCAGCATCGATGACCTGCTGGTGGCGGTCGAAACGATCGCGGTCGCCGCGATCGAATGGTGCGGTCTGGCCTGCGATTCGTGACGGAAGATGTGGATGAGGGACGAATCGGAGTCAGGCCGTTCGTAGATTCACGGAGCGGAGGGCTAGCGGCCCGTGAGGCACGCCGTCGGTGCCCCGTTCCGGGCCGCGTATGACCTCCCGCAGGGCCAGGTTTGCAGAAATCCCTCGATGTGGAGTTGGCTCCGCCGGACAACCCGCATCACGAAGGCATGGTGCTGGGCGGGAGGACCCCACGCTTCGCTCTGGACAGGCTCCCGTGAGCAATGTGTTGTTGCGTGGCTTCGATTCATGGCCCGCTAGCCCTTCCCTACAAGACCTGCGGTAAACCCCTCATTCACTTGGATGAAAGGCACAACCCGACTATGACCACGACGCAAACCGCCTTCGGCCTCACTCCCGAACGTCTCGTCATCGATCTGCGCGCGGCCAGTCAGCCCGCGATCTCGCCGGACGGGACACGCATTGTGTATTCCCTTTCGTCCGTCGATCTCGAGACGATGAAGTCCACCAGCCAGCTCTGGGCGATGGATATCGATGGCGGCAATCAGGTGCAGTTGACCTTCAACGGGCGCACCAATGCCAATCCGGTCTGGTCGCCGGACGGCGCCAGCCTGGCCTTCACCTCCAGGCGCGAGGGTGACCAGCCCTACGCCATTTGCATCCTGCCGATCACCGGTGGCGAATCCCGTGAGGTGACCTGCCACGCCGTCTCGCCTTCGTCACTGGGTTGGTCGCCGGATGGTTCATC
>JALZMD010000435.1 GCA_030858375.1 Chloroflexota bacterium | reverse complement strand
CGTGCGGTTTTGGAAACCATCCAGCAACTCCTTGGGGTACATTGCCCCATTGTGTTCCCATACGTATCGATGGAAACGCGCCTCGGAGCGACGTTCCGCCACTCCCTCTCATAACCATGATACCCATTCGACGAACGAAAGGCACGCGGAACGCATCTTCAATTCAATTGGATCCGGCAAAAATATGCTTTCCCGGGATCGTGTTCCGCAGGTGATTCACGATCCCGGCACGCCTGGACGATCACGATCATTGAGTTTTATGTCCAGCACTTGTGCTCTCCAACGTAGCAGGAGCCAGCCGAAATCGTGGATTGGTGTTATCCAGTCCACCCGGGTGGACTGGATAACACCGGTGGAAGGTCGTCCACGGCGTAAACTTGGATTCGGATGGTAGTCATGAGCACGATGTGTTCGATCGCAAAGGATTTCTGGTCATGCCCAGATATTGTCCGGCTGGAGATGGTGTGTTCGATGATTGGGTTGAGCGATGCCCGGAATGCGGCAGGGAACTTCAGGACCAGCCGGTTCACGAAGGGAGCACTCAGGACTCCGGTGAGATCGTGTGGTTGATCACCGCGCCGAATGAACCTGAAGCCCTGATGTGGGCCGACGCCATTCGCGCAACCGGCATTCCGGTGTTCGTTCGCGCGGGTGGTCCCGGTGTCGGCGCCTGGGCATCGGTTTCTTCGTTCGAGCATGATCTGCTCGTGCGGGAGCGAGACCTCGTCCCGGCCCGGCGAATCGTCCGGGAATTGCTCCAACCGGATGCCAGCGTCACCTCGGGCCGTCGCACCCGGCGAACATCGCCCGTGACCAATCCGGCTCGGAAGCGGTAATTACATTCCAGTCAGTACCGAGCATATGGATCGGACACCTCCATCCGCATCGGCCTTGTTCCAGCACTGATTCCCACTGGGAAAGCTCAGTTCCCAACCCGGCCCGCGCCGGGGAATGATCACTTGACGGCAACCTTCCGGGATTTCTGCCCCAACCTCAATCGATCGGCCATGCAGCTCACTCCCCGGAACAGGATCTGAAATCGATAGGTACGCCTCACCAATTTCGACTCCGAGCAAACGGCCAAGAGCTCCAATATCAATCGTGGCCGGTGTCCGGCCGGCTGCCCGAAGCGGTCGATCAATGTCCAAAAGCAACGTGTTTGTGCGGAAATCGACAACGATTCGATCGACACTTGGTCCGGACATAAGACGGCCTCCAGAAGAGATGCGGGACACTTCACGCGCGTACAGGTCGGCTCGTCCAAAGGATGGCCATCGCCAGTGTGCTGTTCCGTTTCCATGATGCACGATAGGGTGAAACGCCGCTGGCGCATCCAGGCGAGTACGTCCCTACCCTTCGAAAGGTCCCACGATTGCCAACAACTGACTCCAAACCGAACCGGGCGATGCTGTTCGGGCGGACCGCTGTCCGCACCTTCCTGGACAACGATGTGACCGGTCTGGCGCAGCAGATTGCCTACAACATCCTGTTCGCGGTCGCTCCGCTGTTGATCTTCCTGACCGCGTTCTCCGGCCTGGTGATTCAGCAGGTGAACGCGAATATCGCCAATCCGGCGCTGCCGATCCTCGACTGGCTGGACACGAATCTCCCGTCCGACGCCGCCGATTTCCTGAAGGGACCAGTCGAATCGGCCCTGACCACCAGCCCGCAATTCCTATTGTCGATCGGCGGTGTACTCACGCTGTGGAGCGCCAAGAACGCGATGGCCGCGCTCATGAAGGGACTCAACGCCATGTACGGCCTGGAAGATACACGATCGTTCATCAAAAGGAACGCGGTTGCCCTCTTGCTGACGATCGGTCTCGCGGCGTCCATCCTCGTTTCAGGCACCTTGCAACTCCTTGGCACGGACGTTGGCCAGGATATTGCGGACTGGGCGGGGTTGGGAGCCGTTTGGGAGACCGCGGTCCGGTGGTTGCAGTGGCCAGTGACGGCGGCCCTCGTTACGCTCGTGATTGTCATGATCCATCGATACGCCCCGAGGTTCGACGGGCCCCTTCGGTGGTATCTGCCCGGTGCCCTCGTGACCACGTTCGGCCTGGCACTCTCGACGTTCGGGCTGCAGATCTACTTCGCAAGATTTGGCGACTTCTCGGCGGCCTACGGCGTGTTTGGCGCCGTGCTCGCATTCATCTTCTGGCTGTACATTGCGAGCGTGGTGATCCTGGCTGGTGGAATCGTGAATGCCACGTTGTTCGCCATTCATCCGCCAGCCAAAACGGCCCTGGCTGATTACCAGGAAGCAAAGGTTCTGGGTTACAAACCCGGCAAGGCGGTAACCAGCGCCGATTCCCAGGCTGGCACGTGATTGAGCCTTCCGGGCCAACCGGGTAATCGTAACCGCCGGGATGTACCCCAGTGTTTCACGTGAAACCAAATCACGAGCCGCGAGCGGCCGGGAACAGAGACGTCATGCCTGCGGGAACGCCGCTTCATGATTTTTCATTCGTGCTAACCTATCCGCGATAGACGCAGCTACGAGACATCCGTCCGGGCTGCGAAGAAACGCATTCCATCCTGCGAAACCCACCGCCCCATCCACTCGTTGGAGAACTGGGGGAAGGAAGGAACGTCGCTGGGATGGACATTTCACTTACATGGGCTGGCGGATGGCCCACTGCCACATCCGGGAGTAAACGCGTGTCGGTCGACGATAATGGACTCGTCGAACGTGCTCGAGCGGGCGACCAGGCCGCCTTCGCTCAGTTGTTCGAGCAATATCACGCTCCGATCCTCAATTACCTCCACCGCATGGTATCCGACCGGGCGTTGGCCGAGGATTTGACCCAGGACACTTTCATCAAAGTCTACAACGCACTTCCTCGAACCAAACCAGACTTGGCCTTCAAGGCCTGGCTCTACCGGATTGCGACCAACACCGCTATCAGTCACCTGCGCCGGGGCAAGATCATCAAATGGCTTCCATTCCTGACTGATCGAGAAACCCCCGACGAGCTCATCGAAAAATCGGTTACGAGGAAAATGGATATCAACCAGGCATTGGCCAAGTTGCCCCAGCACTACGCGACGGCGCTGCTGCTCCGTCATTACCAGGGCCTGTCGCTGGCGGAAACGGCTCAGGCCCTGGACGTCACCGAGAATGCCGCCAAACTTCGTCTCTTCCGGGCGCGCAAGGCATTCGCGCAGGTGTACGGCGTCTCGCCCGACGGCGTTCGTGACGCGGAGCTGACATGAGGCTCTCTCACGCCGAAACCCAGGCACTCATCTCCGCCCGGCTCGACGGCCCGCTGGATCCCGTTGCCGAGCGGGAACTCAATGCCCACCTCGCTACTTGCGATTCGTGCCGGGCGTTCAGCACCAGCGCATCACAGCTGGCACGAGGGTTGCAAACCCTGCCGTACCTGCCGGCCAGCCCGGCAGTCACCCGGGCCGTGCTCGATCACGTCAGCACGCCGCGATCTCCCTGGTCCTGGCTCGCGGGTTCGTTCCCGGCCAATGCGCTCCCTGCCGCGTCAGCAATTGCCGCGGCCGTGATCGTCGTCTTTGTGGGCTCCTTCGCCGCTTTCCGGTTCCTGGATGACGGTGACGAGCCGTCAACGATTCCGGCCTCGACGCTCGATCTGGCCCAGGGTTCGACCCAAGTGGCAGGAGCCACGCTAGAGCCGACCGAATCCGCGAACACGGTAGCGGCCCCAACTGATGCTGTGGGGCAACACCCGTCGGTGACCGAGGAACCAGTGGCACCGACGGGTGTTGCGACAACCAGCGAAGCCGAAGCGACCGAGCCCAGTGCGCTCGACTCTACGACCGAGCCGGCGACCGACGACGATGTCGAGATCGGCCCACCACAAACGCCAACTCCATCGTCGGGGACGACGGACCAGCTTCGGCTGGCAACGGACGTGCCAGAGATCGAACCGACCCCGCAACCAACGGACGAGCCTGCGCCGACGGAGGCACCCGTACCGACGGTTGCACCGACAGTCGAAAACACGCCGGATCCGAGCCAGAACATCCGGAGACTTCTCGGCCTGGAAACAGCCGTTCCAACGGACACGCCCGCGACCGAAACAACCGATCAGCCTACGCTGACCGCGGAAGCAACCCAAGAATCTACAGCAACACCGAGAGTCGAACCAACCGCTGTGCCAACGTTGGAACCCGCCGCCGAGCCGACCGCCGAACCGACGACAATCTCGGCGGATGAGCCCACTGCCGAACCAACCGTCGAAGCTGAACCAACGGTGGTGCCAATCATCTCCCGCGAGGACGAGGCAGCAGCATCGGGCGACGCTGACGAGTCTGCTGGCGACGATGGGACAGGGGCGGAAGCTGATGAGAGCGGATCCGGGGACGACGGTTCCAACCAGACGGTCGGACCGTCTGGAATCGATCAATCCATCGTCGACCCCGATGCGGCGGAGAATGCCGAGGGTGACGACGCTTCGCCGGACAGTGACCAGATAATTCAGGGCATCGAAGCTGGAGAAGTTGGCGGTGATGGCGGCGAGGATGAGCAAGTCATCGAGCCGACCGGCGGAGAAGGATCAGGAACGGAGCCAGACAGCGAGAATGCGCCGGACGACGATACGGGCAGTGGTTTGGACGACAAACCCACGCAAACGGCACCTGACGATGCGCTTGCCAGCGCGGACGTCTACGACGCGATAGAGAATGTTCCCGGAGGCGACGCAGGAGCCCGGCTGGGACTGAACCCTGACGGCGAACTGGTCTTCGGCGTCAATCCTGGGCGCGTCTCCCTGGAATCCAATGGGATCTTGCTCAAGACGGGAGAGGGTTCCACTGGCCAGGTTGTTCAGGCGTGCGACGGCAATGGATCCTGTGTCGACATTTCCGCAACCTCCGGAACGGTTGGCGGCTTTACCGACACGCCCATCGGCTGGCTCAACGGCGAAGTCATCTACGAACGACTGAACGGTGACGACTTTGCAGTCGAGTTCCGGGCCATCTCACTGGATTCCGGATCGCTCCAGCCTTCAGAGGATCGGCTGATTGGCGGAGGCAACGCCGACCTGGAGACGATGATTCGCCCGTACCCTGTCGATGGGGCACTGCTCGTGCCCTCGCCGTCAGCGTGGCTGCGGATTTCGACGTCATCGGTCGACATCGTCAGCAACAACCCGTACGGGCAGGACCTCGGCCAGATCCGATGGAATCAAGCGGCGGGGCAAATCTCCTATGTGTCGGGCGGCACCCTCGTGCTTGCATCGACATCGTCGCCGGGATCGCCGATCCTGCAACTCGCGTACGCTGGCAGTGACTACGATTTCTCGCCAGATGGAAACCGAATCGCGGTGGTCACCGGTCCGGGAATCGACATCCTGGATACATCAGGGAATGTCCTGATCATCTATCCCAACGAGGAAGGCATTGCGCTGGGTAGCCTGGTGTGGCTCAACGATGGTTTGGTCTTCGTCGACCTCACGAGCGGCGTACTCCGCATCCTCGAACCATAGGCGTGCCGAAACC
>JALZMD010000380.1 GCA_030858375.1 Chloroflexota bacterium | reverse complement strand
TCGAGGCAACGCATCCCTACGCGGCGGCGTTCAAGCCGAACCTCGCCTTTTTCACTGCCCTGGGCCGACCAGGACTGAACGCGCTTTGGGCCGTACGGCACTCGATTCCCTCAAGCATCCCGGTCATCCTCGACTGCAAGGTTGGTGACGTGAGCGAAACCGCCAAGGCGTATGCCCATGGTTGGTTCAACGAGTTTGGGTTCGACGCGATCACCGTGAGCCCCTATCTGGGTGAGGACGCCGTCACGCCATTTCTTGACTACCCGGACAGGGGCGTCATTATCCTGTGCAAGACCAGCAACACGGGCAGTGGCGACCTGCAGGATCTCCCGCTGGCGAACGGCGAGCCGCTCTACCTGACCGTTGCAGACAAATGCCGTGAATGGGACGAACGTCACCCGGCTTCGGTGGGCCTGGTTGTCGGCGCAACGTATCCGGAGCAATTACGCACAGTCCGGCAACGAGTTGGAAACCAGGTGATCCTGCTTCCCGGGCTTGGTGCCCAGGGCGGGGCGATGGAGGCATCGGTCAATGCAGGTGTCGATGCGAATGGCGGCGGGTTGCTCTGCTCGTCGTCACGGGCCATCATGTTTGCGTCGAGTGGTCGGAATTTCGACGTGGCTGCGCAAGGAGTGGTCGAACGCATGCGCGACCAGATCAACGATGTCCGGGCCAACATCACTCCAGCGACGATGGAGATGGAATCCTTCAGCCCGCGTCAATCGTAATTCAATCAGGTGAAACAGGATGTCGTTCGCAAGATCGACACACGGCGTGGGGCAGCGTCAACGTACATGATGAATCGTCAAAAACGAAGGGTATTCCGGCCCGGCATCCGGTGACTCATGCTGTCCATAGTGGCCGCATCCGTGCTCCCGGCGCCCGGCTACACCGTGGCGAAAACGTCGTTAGCTGACGGTCTGGGTCTGCCCGAGGCCATGCTTCCGCCCGACTTCGGGCAATCCGTGATGCATGTGTACGTGCCGGAAACCGGCCATTCGGTCACCGGTACAATGCTCGACTACTGGCGCGCCAACGGCGCCGCATTCGTCTATGGCAATCCGGTCTCGGAGGTCTTCGTCGCTTCCAACGGTTACTGCAGCCAGGCGTTCGAGTGAGGAATCTTCCAGTTCAATCCTAACTGGACCCTCACTGGTAACCCGACGGTTCGACCGATGCCAACCAGCCGACCCGAACTACGCGCACGTGTCTCATCCGAACGTGCAGACGGCCGTCGGTCCACGGCCGAGCGTCGGCTCTCGGCCTGGACGCCGGGCTCGCAACAGCAATCACGGGCCGCCGAGGTGGCCAGCGTGGGTGGCCGCATCAGTGACGCTATGGGTTTCTCGATCGCGGGGGAAATCGCCGCCTGGTACGACAGCCACGAAGGGCCCTTCTACGTTGGATCACCAATCAGCGAGCCACATCGTGAAGGCGGCGCCACGGTCCAGTATTTCGAGAACAGCGTGCTACTGGTCACTGACAATGGTGTCCGGCCGGAGACAATCCGGCCGGACCATCCGGAATTGTTGAACGTCGATACATCCCCGATCGACCAGGGATCCATGCCGGCATTTTCGGAGGCGCTGTTTCTCGAGAACAGCAACCCACATGGTGTCGACGCCACGAATCTTCCGGGCCGGAAACGGATCGACGTCAGCCTGGACCAACAAACGCTCACGGCGTACCTGGGGGACCGGGTCGTCCTGCATACGGCGGTGAGCACCGGGGTCGATCCCAACGACACCGAGTTTGCCGATTTCCGCGTTCGAATCAAGTACGTCGAAAAGGATATGGCGGGCGTGACCGACGGGCGCGGAGCGGTGACGGCCGTTGGCGAGGACGCCACCGGCGGTGACCAGTACTTCGTGGAAGACGTTCCCCAAGTCATGTTTATCAACTACGAAGCCGAGGCACTGCATGGGGCCTACTGGCACGACAGTTTTGGTCAGCGCATGAGTCATGGCTGCATCGACCTGCCGCTGGATGTCGCCACCTACCTCTACGATTGGGCACCGCTCGGAACGGCGGTCACGGTCCACGACTGACCAGGGTACATGCTACGATCCCTGGGAATCGATCCCGCACCGGGATCCCGGCCGCTATCGTCTCATCCGGATCCGCCGTTTTTTCGATCACTTCCCGAGGACATTCCATTCGTGGCCAGATCGACGCCTGCACCGGAACCAGGGACAGCCGGCGTAGCCGGTAGCCGAGACATGCGCGTCATCGCATTCGCCAACCAGAAAGGCGGCGTTGGCAAGACGACGACGGCCGTCAACGCCAGCGTCATGCTGGGACAGTCCGGATTCAGGGTTCTGCTGGTTGACCTCGATCCTCAGGGGAACACTACGTCTTCCCTTGGTATCGAAAAGACTGGACTCGCCAGCACGGTCTACGACGTCATCCTCGACGAAGCCGACCTGGCGGACGCGATCGTTCCCGCGGTCCGGCCCAACGTCGACGTGTTGCCAACGACTCCAGCCCTGGCCGCCGCCGAGGTCGACCTGGTATCGGTTGTGCGTCGGGAGCATCAGCTCAAGCGATCACTCTCAGCCGCATCGTCGAGCTACGACCTCGCGGTAATCGACTGCCCACCGTCTTTGGGCTTGCTCACCATCAATGGGCTGACCGCCGCAAACCACGTCATCATCCCAATCCAGTGCGAGTTCCTGGCGCTCGAGGGCGTCAGCCAACTCATCACGACGATCGACCTGGTCAAGCGCCATCTCAACCCCGATCTCGACCTGCTCGGCGTGCTGATGACGATGTTCGATGCGCGGACGAATCTATCTTTTAGCGTGGTCGAGGAAGTCCGGCGCTTCTTCCCGGACCGGATCTTCGCGACGGTGGTGCCACGGTCGGTCAGGCTGGCCGAGGCTCCCAGTTTCGGTCAGTCGATCTTCGAGTACGATCCGTCATCGCGAGGGGGGCAGGCGTACGCGACCTTCACGCGGGAACTTATCGAACGGCTTGAACTACTATAGGATTGACGCACACGTGGTTGCCGGCGCCGCATCGAAGCGCATCACAGCCCGTACCCCACCATCAACCACCAGGAGAAACCAGGCATGAGCACCAGTGTTCACCCCGAACCGGCATTCGTTGCTACCCAGAATGGCTCCACCGATGACGGGCGCGCCATGCGTTCCGACAAATTCGTTGGACTGGGCCTCACCTTCGACGATGTGTTCCTGCTGCCGGCGCGATCCGATGTGCTCCCGCACACGGTGGACACCAGCACGCGGATTGCCGGTGACATCGTGCTCAACATCCCCCTGCTCTCCTCGGCGATGGACACGGTGACGGAGGCCCGCCTGGCGATCGCGCTGGCGCGGGAAGGCGGCATGGGCATCGTGCACCGCAACTTGCCGATCGAGGACCAGGCGGCAGAGATCGACAAGATCAAGCGGTCGGAATCGGGCATGATCGTGGAACCGGTGACGCTCGGACCCGACCAGCCGATCAGCGATGCCCTGGAAGTGATGGAGCGGTACCACATTTCGGGCGTCCCGATCACGGATGAACGGGGCAAACTCGTCGGTATCCTGACCAACCGCGACCTTCGGTTCATCCAGGACACCGACCAGATGATCTCGGCGGTGATGACCCGGGATAATCTGATCACGGCTCCAGCGGGCACCACCCTCGACCAGGCCAGTGAAATCCTGCATCGTCACAAGGTCGAAAAGTTGCCCGTTGTCGACGAAGAAGGCTTCCTCACCGGCCTCATCACGGTCAAGGACATCCAGAAGAAGATCCAGTATCCGAACGCCACCAAGGATGCACGCGGCCGGCTCCGGGTTGGCGCCGCGATCGGTGTCGGCAAGGACGCCGAGGAGCGCGCTCACGCCCTCGTGGCGAAGGGGGTCGATCTGCTCATCGTCGATACCGCCCACGGTCATAACATCGGCGTGATCGAGATGGTACGACACCTCAAGGGTCAGTTTGGAATCCCGATCATGGCTGGCAACATCGCCACCGGCGCCGCAGCCGCGGCCCTGATCGACGCTGGCGCCGACGCCGTGAAGGTGGGTGTAGGGCCAGGATCGATCTGCACCACGCGCGTCGTGTCCGGAACCGGCGTACCGCAGATTACCGCCATCCACGAAGTCGCCAAGGTGGCCGGGCCGCGCCGCGTGCCGGTGATTGCAGATGGGGGAATCCAGTTTTCAGGGGATATCGCCAAGGCGATCGCCGCTGGCGCCGATTGCGTGATGCTGGGCAGCCTGTTCGCCGGGCTCGACGAGAGCCCGGGCGAAGTCATCATCTTCCAGGGTGAGCGGTTCAAGGAATATCGGGGCATGGGTTCGCTGGGTGCAATGCGGGCCCGCTCATTCTCCAAGGACCGCTACTTCCAGGAAGACATTGGCAACGTCTCGAAACTGGTGCCCGAAGGGATCGAAGGCCGGGTCGCCTACAAGGGTTCGTTGGCGCCGCTCGTCTACCAGCTCGTGGGAGGCCTTCGCTCGGCGATGGGCTACGTTGGGGCCGGCTCGATCGATGTGTTGAAGAACGACACCCAGTTCATCCAGGTCACAGCGGCCGGTTTGCGTGAGAGTCACCCCCACGACGTAGCCGTAACCAAGGAAGCCCCGAACTACCGCCCCGGCGGCAATTCCTGACCGACGCGATACGCGCGCAAGATCCACATCCATCCCGCCGCCCGCCGGTTTCGGCCAGCCCAAACCGGCAGCTATCGCCTGCGGCTGAGTGCCGGTATCGTGGAATGGCGGATCGGAAACCCGGTCTGGCCGAATGCGTCACGTGGCGCAGATATCTTCGATAAAGGAGTGTTGCAGTGGCAGGTATCGACTTTGGTTCGGATCTGGGCAAGCGTGCGTTGGGCCGTCTTGAAGAGGAGCAAATCGTGTGGCTGACGACCACCAGCCCGAACGGCACTCCCCTGCCGACGCCCGTCTGGTTCCTGTGGCACGAGAACGCGGTGCTCATCTACAGCCAGCCAGACACCGCCAAGCTCAAGGGAATCAACCGCAATGGCCGCGTTGCGCTGAACTTCAACGCCGACGAACACGGTGGAAACGTGATCATCTTCAAGGGCAACGCGGAAAT
>JALZMD010000236.1 GCA_030858375.1 Chloroflexota bacterium | reverse complement strand
TCGTCCGAATTACCGTTATCTTGGTGAAGGGGAAAAGACTGATGCGAGCATCCAATCAGGCTCAAGAATGGACGACGAAAATAATCGTCCTTGCGCTCATGCTTTCCCTGTTGGCTGCTGGATTCGGCTTCGCCTCGCCGGGCAAGGCCACGGCCCAAGAAGAAGCTGGCACTCAGGTCAACGTGGAGCTTATCCTCGATTCGTCCGGCTCCATGGCCGACGTCACGAACACTGGCGAACCCCGGATCGATGCCGCCAAGCGCGTTCTCACCGATGTGATCGATGCGATTCCGGACGACCGGCCAGAGGTCAACGTTGGGTTTCGCGTCTTCGGTCACCTCGGGAACAACACTGAGTCGGGGCGCGCGGAGAGCTGCCAGTCGTCCGACCTGACCGTCCCAATTGAAGGCGTCAACAAGGACGCGTTGCGAGCTGAGGTCGCCGATTACGCGCCGGTCGGTTGGACCCCGATCGGGCTCTCGCTCGAGCGCGCCGCAGCCGACTTCCCGCCTGCCTCGGAAACGGTGGTCAACGCCGCCATCCTGGTCACCGATGGCCTCGAAACGTGCGATACCGATCCTTGCGCCATTGCGACCGCGCTTAAGGCGAGCGAGGCGGCGGTCACGGTTTACGTAGTGGGGCTTGGGCTGGATGAAGAAGAATTGAGGATTACCAGCTGCATCGCCGAGAACACCGGTGGCCAGATCGTCGGCGCCCAAAACGCCGAGGAGTTGTCCGCCGCGCTCTTTACGTTCCTTGAGGAATTGCAGGTCGTCATAACCACTGGCTTCCTCGAAATCGAGTCCATTGGCGGCCTGTACCCGCTCGCGAATGTCAGCTGCGAGGGGCGGGGTGCGACCGACAGCAATCCAGAGGGGGGAGAGGCGTTCACCTATACCTTCACCGAGGAGGCGAACCAGGTTGAGGTACCGGTCGGTATCTGCAATCTCGACTGGGCGAACCCCAGTGGTGTATCCACGGAAATTCGGGTCAACATCGAGCCCGACCGCACAACCTTCATTCGCGGCTCGCTGCTGAAGTTCCCGAATGGCGCGGGCGAGATCTACACACTCAAGGCGCAGGATGGCACGATTATCTGGCAGGATCAGATCGAACAGGGCGATTGGGTCTGGGTTTTGCCGGGCATCTACACATGCGACCTGCTCGAACTTGTCGGAGACCCGATCCTGCTCTCGTTTACCGTGCAGACCCTGCCGGGCTCGGCCACCCAGGTCGAGATTTTCACCGCGCCATAGCGCCACGGCATGAACACGACCAAACGGCCAACTCCAATGGGGTTGGCCGTTTGCATTCGGGCGACCGTTGCGGCGCTGCCTACGTCAACGTCGCCAGGGTTTCGGCGTCGGGGACGACCGGCTCGCGGCCCTCGGCGACGGCCCGTTGGGGTGAGATCGACGAGATCTGCATCAACTCGATCGGGTTGCCGTCGGGATCGGCGATCCACGCCTGCTTGTTGCTATCCCGTCCAAACGCGACCTCGCGGTCGATCGTCACTCCGGCTGCCCTCAGCCGTTCAACATCGGCGCCGATGTCGTCCGTCATCAGGCAGATGTGACGGAAGCTGATGGCCTCCTTGACGGCCCGGGTCGAGGGTTCAGGACCGCCTGGGAAGAGCTCGATGAACCGATCCCCAGACACGTGCAGGTAAACGAGCATTGTCGAGCCGTCATCGCGCGTGAGCCGAAATGCCTCGTTCAGCCCGAGCTTTCCGTAGAACGCGATCGACGCCTCGAGATCGGCGCAGGCGAGCGCGGTGTGGGCGAGGTCGGTGATGGCCATGGGCGCGAGGGTCCTTCCCGGGATGAACGAACGCGAATCGACGTTCGCTCATTGTCTGACTTTACCGCCTGCCTGTCATCCTCACTCAACGGGCCGTCCAGTTCGATCTGTCTCGTGCCCCAGTACTTGCCAGCCGTCAGGCCGAGTAGTCTGACCAGCGTATCGTGGCACCTCACCATCTGTCATCCTGACGCGAAGCAGCAGCGTAGCAATCGGATCCCGGCCCCGCTGGATACGGCGAAGCCAGGACGTTGGCAGCCCCGATACCGCTTTGCGGGGGATATCGCTTCGCTGCCTCGCACGCTCGGAATGACAATCTTCCGCTCGAAACGACATCGTTGCGGATCGATCAGTGGCCATCCGTATTACCGGCCGGGGGTCAGTCCAGTGCATCGCGGCCGTTCGTTTCGTTGAACCATTCGTCCCAGAGCGATTGCAAATCCTGACCGGAACTCGCTTCGAACGCCGCGAGCAGGTCAGCCGGTTCGGCGACGAGGAAGGAGAATTCGTCTACGTAGTCCCGGAGCGCCCCGAAAAACGCATCGTCGCCGATCTCGAGCCGGATCGCCTCGAACCCCAGGGGGGCCTTGGTGTAGGCGGCGAAGACGTAATCGCGGCCAGAGTCGAATTCGTCCGTCGGGGTGTCGACCACCACGTCACCGTCGCCGTCGATGATCCGCTCGAACGGTGAGCGGATGTGAACATTCATAATCCGCTCGGCCTCGTCGTCCCCATAGACCTCTTCGAAATAGACCTGGGCCGACAGGTAATTGGTGATCCCTTCGTCGATGAAGGCGTCGGCATACTGGTTGTTTCCGACAAGGCCATAGAACCATTGGTGCACGACTTCGTGGGCGACGGTGAAGTCGAGGGAGTTGGGCGTCGCAAGGTCCGTGTTCCCGGTGTAGTAGTCCAGGCCCATGTAGATCAAGCCCGGGAACTCGGAACCGGCGGCGCCCTGCATGTCCACTGGCATCAGGTCGAGCTCGCGAAACGGATACGGCGCGAGCAGGTCATCGAAGAATTCGAGCGATTGGATGGCGTACTCCAGCACCGCCTCACCCACCCGGTCCTGGCCCGGATTGAACCAGGAGTTGACCGTGATCCCATTGACGTCCGCCGTTGCAACCTTGAAGTCCTGGTCGGCGACAATCGTGAAGTCACGCACCGGTCCGGATGCGAAGCGCCGTTCGACCATGCCGGGACCGGCCGCGTCCGTCTCCCCGAACTCGATGCCGGTCGTGGCCAATTCCCACCCTTGTTCCGAATGGATCGTTACGTCGTAGAGGGCCGTATCCGAGAAAATGGCATCGCCGTTCCGGCTTGGATGCTCGAGCATCCAGCCCCCACTGGGATCGCGTCCGGCGATGACTGGATACCAGTGCGCGAGGGCCCAGGTTCCCGACGTTGAGCCGTAACCGAAGATGCCGTAGTGATCGACCGAGTCAATGGGCAGGAACGAGGCAAATTCCATATCGATGACGACTAAGTCACCAACATCGAGCGGTTGATTGAATGGAACGTCGAGCACGGAATCGCTGACCGAGAGGGTCACGTCGACCGCCCCGCCATCGACGGTGACATCGCTGACGATTTGCGCGTCGTTTTCGTCGTCCGGGCCGTTGGCGTAGAGCCGGAACGGCAGCGAGTCGAGTGGCGCGTCCGTCGTGTTGACATAGGTGAGCTTCAGGTGGCCGGTCAGGGTCGGGACATCGCCGGTTTCAGCCTGCGGTTCCAGGGTGGCCGACATCTCGTAGACTGGCAGATTGGCCGGCATCGCGGCCCGGATCGACTCCTGCAATTCCGGGCGAATCGCCGCCATGACCCAATCTTCCGCATTTGAATTGTCTGCCCCAGTCGCCGGCGTTGCGGAATGGGTTGCCGGGGAGTGACCCTGCTGGCCCAGTGCGGGTTGACCGAGCGTTGCAAGTGCTATGGCAATCACCGTGAGGATGATGCCGGCCGGGCTCAGGCTGCGTTGTCCAGTTTTCGGCATGATGGGCGCGAACATCGATACTCCTATACTGTGCTGGGATCTGGTAGCCGGTCCGCGTATCGACGTAACTGGCTGGAAACATGGGATCGTGGCCAGGGTCGGCGACAACACCTTTGGCACTCGGCATTATACGTGGGGAAGCTGAATGGTCGGTGAATCGTATCCCGGCGCAGCCGATACCCTGCTCATCGCGAAAGCGGATCTGGACCGTATCATCGGCCACTTGCGGCAGGCGCTTCCCAACGAGGGGGTCGGCTTGATCGGTGTCGAGCGGATCGAACGGGGCGGGATGGTGATGGCGCAGTCACGCCGGTTCTATCCTGGCTCCAATTCCAAAGCCTCGCCGGTGCGCTATGAAATGGATGCCCATGACCTGATATCGGCCCTTCGCGATATCGACCGGGAGAAATGGGCGCTGGGGGCGATCGTTCATTCCCACCCGCATGGGCCCGCCACACCGTCGGCCACTGACATAGCCGAGTTTCTCTATCCGGAAGCGTTGCTGGTGATTGCGTCGTTCGCGGGGTCGACAGTTGATGTACAGGCGTGGAAACTGGAGCGGGCCGGAGCAACGTGGAATCCGCGAAACGTACCGATTTGCCACCCGATCGATTGAATGCCCCGATGCGCAATTGCGTAGACTGGCACCCTTCGGGAATAATCCTCGCGACTCGGCTGCTGGAGGCGACTGAATCGTGAATATTGTCCAGATCGGGCAGTTTCGGATGATGAGCAGGCGGCATCAATGGCTACCGGTACGGAAGAACGGAAGAATCGGCGGTATCGTTCGGCGCAATGAATTGGATTTGAATGGTCATACACGCTCGGGTGACGACGATAGCTGCACAATTCGTGACGCATGGTGACGCGAGCGGGGGAGGGCCGGCTTCAGAGATGAATGTTGATGGGGCGAAACGCCTCGGTGACGGCCGCCAGGTCGTTACAGTCGATGAAAAGGGACGTTCGGTGGATGCGGTGATCGTGGCCCTGGCGTCGGTACCCGTCGAAGTTGCCCGGTTGATCGAGGGCAAGTCAACTGAAGAGCTCAGCCAGCCAGCCCAGGATGGCGCCTGGGGCCTGGTGGAGATACTTCCCCATCTCCGTGACTGGGAAGAAATCCTCGACAATCGGGTCACGGCGATCCTGGGCGACGACGAACCGGGCCTTGAGGAGTATGACGATTCGCTCTGGGCAATCGAGCATGGCTACCGGGACCAGGACACGCGAGCGGCGTTCGAAGAATTCGCGACGCGACGGAACGCACTGGTCGAGCGGCTCGGTGCATTGGCCGAGGAAGACTGGAACCGGGTTGGGATCCTTCCCAAACAGGGACGGGTCACACTTCACTGGCTGTTGAACAGTGTCTGCAACCACGATGCCAAGCATGTCGTGCAGGCCAGGGACGTTCTCGCCTAAAATGGGAAGACGAGATTGATTTCGGTTGGATTGGCCAGGGCGTCGCGTTGCAACACGAACGCCGGATAGAGAAAAGGGCGGTCAGAAATGAGGAGTGCGACAAGCTTCATCGACGTCAATGCGCCGGTAAGCGACGAGTTGCGCCGCCAGGTCAGCCATTCCGATAACAACTCGCTGATCATCCGGCTTCATTTCACCGTCAATCACCTGTCGCGTTGGATCACCCCGATCCACGATCCGAACCGCCTGGAGCGCGCCGTCTATCGCGGCGAGCCCACGGCCAGGGAACTAGTGATCGAGATGCGTGACGAGGAAGAGCGCATTTACCCGAAAATGTATATGATCGCAACCCAAACGCATCCCGACCTCGACAAGATTCCCCACTGGGTACGCGATGCGGCAACCAGGGTCCGGGACGAAACCACAGCCACCATCGTCCTGATGGCGCAATATCGGCGGTTGCGCCAGGGAACGTGTTCCCTGCTGCGCAGCTTGCCTGACGATGCGTGGTCACTCAAGGGGACCAGTCGCCAGGAGCGCAATGTGAACATTCGCGAGCTTGCGGAGCATCTCGCCCTCCACGACTATCGGTACCTGCGGGCGCTCGACGAAACACTCGACCAGGTGGGAGCGCGTGAAGGGCTCGCCGCGATCCAGAAGACTCATCTCGACGAGCTGCTCAGGCTTGTCCCGGATACGCTTGAGCTTTAGGTGCACCTGTACGTCCCATATCGACATCGACCCGGCTCGACTGAACAAGCCAGGTCGACTCTGCCAATGGTGATTGGATAGCCAATACATGAGTTCCCTCTCGTCCCAGGACCCGGGTGGCAATGCGCCGGACCAGAAGCGAAGTGCCTCCGGCCTGAATCCGACCGAGGTTGTCGAAGCACTCGGGCGTGAGTTCTTCATGGCGATCGATGCCCGTGATCCGCGCCGCTTGCGCCACACGCTGGCTGCGAACGCTACTTTCCGGGCGCATCCTCATTCCGCGCCGATCCGCCCTGCCGATGAAATCGTGGCGTACTTCGGAACGGTCGTGTCGTCGTATCCAAACGCTCACTGGGATGTGACCGACGTCATCGCCGGACCCGACCGGGCCGCGGTGCAATACGTCATCCGTGAATACTCGGCACGGCAGAACCGGGAATTGATCAGCGAACAGGTAGCGATGATCCGGGTAACAGGAGGCAAGATCGTTACGGTTGTTGGGTATTACGATACCGTTGAGTTCCAGCGCGTGTTCTGGGATACGGGGAGCTAGGCCGAGTCGGGCGGACGTCGGGTCGTCACTCTTGGAAACTTTGGTAGCGGCTGCAGCGTAGCGATGCGTGTCTCCGTCCAGGTTGAGGGTCGGGATGATCTCGACCGCTATCAGAGATGCCCCATCGTTGATTCGAAGTCCGTTTCATTCATGAAGGTTACGAGTCGCGGTCCCGGCATTGGCCGTCGCAGCAGCGTGATTGTGAAATCGAATGCAAAAATAGGTACACTTGTGAATATGCGCACGACCGATGGCATTGCTTTCAGCAGCCGTTTGTGCAGCGATCCAACGTCGCACCCGTGCGCATCGGGAGATTGGGGCACCTGGTTACTGAGCGAGGTTCGTTACGACGTTTCCACCACCGCGCCATGCAATGCAGTGCACTCGCCGCCGGTCGCAGCCTGGCCGGGGAATCTCCATGGCGCGTGCAAGAACCAATCGGGGTAGACATGATCCTTGAGGAGCCCGGCCAGACCAGACCCCGATCCAATGGATCGAACGGTCAACAACGCGATCATCCTCAGCACACCACGACCCAGGCGCACAAGCAGAATGGAGCACCGTCACGCATGGGGGGAGTACTCCTGGAATCGTCACCGGCATCCGCCCTCTTCGACAGCAACGTAGAACAGCAGA
>JALZMD010000339.1 GCA_030858375.1 Chloroflexota bacterium | reverse complement strand
CTTCGGCGCGGGCGAGCATGAAGAGCAGCGACGAGAGCCGGTTGAGATAGCGCACGATCTCGGGATTACCGATCACCCCCTGCCGGGTCAGCGCAACGGCCTGCCGCTCGGCCCGGCGGCTGACGGTGCGGGCGATATCGAGGGCAGCTCCGGATGCTGTTTCGCCTGGCAGGACGAATTCGCGCGGTAATTCGATCTCGGTGCTGAGGGTATCGAGCTCGGCCTCGAGCCACGCGGTTCGATCCGCCGTGAAATGGAGTGAATCGGGACGGGTTTCGTCGGTGAAGGCCAGTTCAGCCATGACCTGGTAAAGGTCGCGCTGGACCGTCTTGAGCCGGTCATTTGTGGCTGCAACCTGGGCCAAGGCGCGGCCAAACCCGATCGACGATGTAGTTTCGTCAAGCGTGCCGATCGCATCGATCCGGGGATCGTCCTTTTCGACGCGCTCGCCCAGCAAGTCGGTTTGGCCGGTATCGCCTCGGGCCGTGTAGATACGCATCGTGGTCCTTTCCGTTGAGGTTCTTAGTGATCTGTCGCGCCCGGAATCGCCGCCTCCATATGGTAGGATCATTGGCTACAGGCGTGCGTTCAATGGTTCCACAGAGGTCGATCTCCACTCCCTTTCACGACCGATCGAGATCGCCGGCAAGCCCGTTTCCACCTCATGGTACGCCCAGAATCGACCCGACCACCGCCCGCAGCCACCGCCTGACTGGAGCACGTAGTCCCCTATGGCACATTCCTATTCCTCACCATCTTTGGCAAATTCGGGACGCCCCGCCCCCAAATCACGATCGCACACGCTGGGCGTGGCGGTGCTCGGCATCGGATTCGGCGCCTCGGTCCACATCCCGGCGCTCAAATATCTCGAAGGCGTGGACATCGTCGCCGTCGTCTCGCGGCGGGCCGACAAGGCGAAAGCGGTCGCCGACCGGCATGGGATACCCACCGCCTCGACCGACTGGCGCGACGTGATCAACGACCCGAAGGTCGACGCGGTGGTGGTGGCGACACCGCCCTACCTGCATCACCAGATGGTGATCGCCGCCCTTGAAGCCGGCAAGCACGTACTCTGCGAAAAGCCGATGGCGCGGAACCTGGCCGAGGCGCGCGACATGGTGAAGCTGGCGGATTCGGCCAACGTCGTTGCCGTGATCAACCATGAGTTCCGCTATCTGCCGATCCGGCAGCGAGTCAAGGAGTTGATCGACGAGGGTTACATCGGCCAGCCGCATTCGGTGGCGATGAATGTCTTCCGTTCGAGTCACGCCGATCCGAACGACCGGCCGTTCGGCTGGCTCATGGAGCAGGACAAGGCGGGCGGGATGCTTGGTGCGTCCGGATCGCACTACATCGACTCGTTGCGCTGGTGGTTGGGCGAGATCCACGAGGTTGCCGGCAGCACCTCGACGATGGTCAAACGGCGGCGACTCCCCGACTCCTCGGGCATGGCCAGCGTCGATGCCGACGACAACTTTGCCTTCCTGCTCAAGTTCGCGAGCGGGGTGATCGGCTCGGTCCACTTCAGCGCCACGGCACCGATCAACGCGGGAGAAGAGATCACCATCTCCGGGTCGGAGGGAATGCTGATCGTTCAGGGCGATGGCGAACTACTTGGTGCCCGGCGGCGGGACACTGGCCTCCGCGAGTTGCCGATTCCGGAACGGCTGAATCCCAAGCTTCCCGAATTTTCGCATTACCTGACGCGGCCCACGATCCTGCTCATGCAGGAGTGGGTGCATGCGATCCGCACCGGCGAGTGGGGCGTGAATGCGCCATCGTTCTCGGACGGGGCCAAGGCCCAGGAGATCATCGATGGGGTCGTGCGGTCGGGCGCCCAGGGGCGCTGGATCGACACCAGCGGCACCCGCTGGCTGGTCGGCGTGGGTCGTTCCGCATTGCCCAATACGCCGTTACAATAGCGGTTCCGCGTGGTTGAGCAATTCTCGGGCGATGGCGGAACCGGACCGGTGAGTTGCCTTCCCTAACGGGAACCCACCGGCGTATCCCTTGATGACGATCTGATGGAGGAGCGTTTCACCATGGCGACGGCTGTGCGTTCGAGTGAGCTGATCGTGTCACCAGAGGTCGAGGTCGATACGCCAGCCCTGGTGGTGTCCGAGGAGATCCTGCACCGCAACATCGCCGGGATGGCGGCGTTTGGGGCGAGCGTGGGGGTCTCGCTACGCCCCCACATTAAGACCCACAAGACGGTCCAGATCGCGCGGTTACAGGTAGCGGCGGGAGCGATCGGCGTGACGTGCGCCAAGGTCGGCGAGGCTGAAGTGATGGTGGACGAGGCCGGGATCGAGGATGTCCTGCTGGCGTATCCCACCATTGGCGAAGCCAAGTTCCGCCGTCTCGTGGCCCTGATGGAACGGGCCCGGATCGTGGTCGCCACCGACTCGCTGGAAGCGGCGCGGATGATGTCGGCGGCCGTGTCTAGGTACGACCGGCGGCTCGACGTGATGCTGGAGGTCAACACCGGCCAGCATCGCTCCGGTGTCATGGTTGGGGCCGAGACGGTGGCCATTGCGCTCGACATCGTGCGGCTGCCCAACCTTCGCCTGGTCGGGATCATGACCCACGAGGGGCACGCCAACAGCGCGCCGCCGGAGGAGATCGAAGGGATCGCGATTGCGGCCGGTGAGGCGATGGTGGAAACCGCCGAGGAAATCCGATCACACGGGATCGACCTGCCGACCGTCAGTGTCGGTTCGACCCCGGCTGCGTTCTACACTCCAACCGTCGAAGGGGTGACCGAGATGCGCCCCGGAACGTACGTCTTCAACGATGTCTCGGCCTTCCACTACGGGCGGTTCGGAATCCAGGATTGTGCCGCCCGCTTCGTAGCGACGGTGGTGAGCCGACCGGCGGTCAACCGGGCCGTGCTCGACACCGGAGCGAAATCGCTGGCGATGGATCCGAGCCGGGCACATCCGGGTCACGGATACATTGTGGAGCATCCGGATGTGACGATCGCCAAACTGAGCGAGGAGCACGGCGTCTGCGAGGTACCCGACGGTGAAGAGGGATTCCATATCGGGGACCGGGTCGAGGTCATTCCCAACCACGTCTGCCCGACCGTGAACCTGATGGACGAGTTGCTGATCGCCCGCGACGGTTGGATCATCGACACCTGGAAGGTCGCGGCCCGGGGCAAGGTGCGTTAGGTTCGAAAGTAGAGGCATCGCCATCGGCATTGTTCAGTTGGCCTGGCCTGGCCACCTCGCATGGATCGAACGCGCTGCGC
>JALZMD010000322.1 GCA_030858375.1 Chloroflexota bacterium | reverse complement strand
ATCTGGCCCACGCCCAGCGCATCACTACGCAGCCGCGGAAGTTGCTGGCGCAGGTGCCAGGCCTTGAACTGATGGAGATGAAGGAGTCTTCACTCTGCTGCGGCAGCGCCGGTATCTACAACATCATTCGAAAGCAGATGGCTGACGAACTTGGAGACAGGAAGGCCGGCCACGTGATCGACACCTGCGCCGATTGCGTGGTGACGGCCAACCCAGGGTGCCACATGCAGCTCAGGACGTCGCTCCGGCGCAACGGTTCCGAGATGCCGGTGCGACACATTGTCGAAATCCTTGACGAGGCGTACGGGGGTCCGAAGGTTGGAGCATGAGGCATGGGCCGGAACGAAACGGTTCATGGTGTCCTGTGTAGCCTGCCTACCCTATCGTGATACCCATCACTTGTCATTCCGACGGAGGAGGCAGCGAAGCGATATTCCCCGGCGCAGCCCGCAGGGGCATCTCAGGATGACGGACATTGAGGCGACGGTAACCAGCCACGGTACGCTGGACGAACAATTGGGCGGCAGAGAACGACCGTACCTCGACCCAAGCAGCGGCACTCCGATTATGGTCACGATTGGCCTTCGGACGGCTCGTTTGGCATATGATTTATCGCTGGCTCGGAATGTCCATCAGGAGAAGGTGCCGTACGGCCTATTCGGACGTGTCATCATCCTCCACGATCGGGAAGCGGATCAGTGCCCGCGTCCCCCCTTCGTTCGAAGCGATCGTGAATGTGCCTTTGAGATCGGACGTTACCAGGCGCTGGGTGATGCGCATGCCCAGGCCGCGGCTTTGGGCGGGGTCGAAGCCATCCGGGACGCCCCGGCCGTCGTTCCAGACCTCGATGTGCGCCCAGTCGTCTGATTCCCAACCCCTTATTCGCACATTGCCTTCGGAGCGTCCCTGGAACCCGTGGCTGATCGCATTAGCGGCCAATTCGTTGATAAGCAGGGAAATGATCGTTGCCTGCCGGCTTGCAATGCGCAGGGTTGATCGTTCGATGTCGAACTGAACCTTCAAGCCCGATGGAATCAGCGTGCTGTGGGCATCCTCAGCCACGAGCCGGGCGATGACGTCAACCGTCGTACCGCCCAGCCGCCGTTCGTCCGAGAGGAGATCGTGAACGGCGGCGATCGACTGGATGCGGCTGATCGCTTCGCGAATTTCGGTTGACCAGGGTGCGTCCTCGGCCGTACGCAACTGGAGCGACAGCAGCGCGGCCACTGTCTGTAGGTTGTTGCGGACGCGATGGTGCATTTCCTGGACAAGGGCAGATTGGGTCTGGACGCTGTGCATGGCGTCCTGATAGAGCTGGGCATTCTCGATGGCCATGGCGGCCGAATCGGAGAACGCCTGCAGGATTCCCAGCGTGTCCTCGTTGGGAATCCCGTTTTGATTGAGCCGGAAGCAGAGGGCGCCAACCGGTTCCCGCGCCGTTCGGAGGGGAAGGCAGAAGAGGGTGCTGACGCCGTCGACGAAGCGGATGTCACTGCTCTTGGTGGTGCCGCTTCGGATCACCTCCCGGACGAGGTTGTCTCGATCCTCAGGATGCTCCAGCTCGCGCACCGGACCCACGCGGTACTCGATGATTGGCGAGGCGTCCTGCACACGCTGCCACCGCTGGCGGCTCAGGCGAAAAATCGCCGCCGCCTCGGCATGAATGAGCTCGATCGCCTGCTCGCTGATGAGCCGGAGCACATCCGGCAGATCGAGTGTCGAGGCGAGCATCCGGGATACGCGTTGCAGGGTTCCGAGCTCGGCTACCTTCTGGCGCAGACGTTCATCGGTGCTGCTGTACTGGCGAGCGTTCTCGATGCTAATGGCCAGTTCGCCGGCGACGGTCTGGAGGAACTCCAACTCGTCGTCGTCGTGGTGCCGGCGTTTGATCGAATGGATATTGAGGATGCCGACAAGCTTGCCCTGACCCTGAATCAGGATCGGCACCGAAACCTGGGACGTGTAGATTTCGTCCCCGATACCTGGGTGGGCAAGGAAGCTCTGGTGCGCGTGGGCATCGGGTGCGGAAATCAACCGAGCCTCCAGGGCGGCGCGGCCGGTGATGCCGCTGCCGACCCGGATCGTGACGGCGTTTACGGAGGCAGGATTCAGTCCGACCGCAGCCCGCAAGGTCAGGAGCCCGGTCGAATCGTCGTAGAGAAAGACCTCACAGGCATCGCTATCGGTGGTCTGGGCGACGACATGGACGACCGTGTCCAGCATTTCCGACAGCTTGAGATTGGCGGTGGCGGCCCGGTTGATTTGGTGAAGCGCCGACAGGCGGGCGACCTGCATTGGGATCGGCTCCGGCAAGCCGGCACCCACTTCACCGCCATTGCGGCCCGTGTGGTAGGCACGGGCGACAGCCGCGAGGGCAATGCCTGCGGCCTTGACCGTCGACGGCTTATTGCCTATACCCCCAGTACGTTCAAACAACTCCTGGAGCATTTCGACCGACACCGCGAGCGCATCCTCCAGCGTGATTCCGCTCTCCGCAACCCGGCCACCAAAATGATCGAATGCCTCAACGAGCGGTTGTCCGCCGGGAATCGCCCTTCCCGCTTCAGGACGGTAGGCAGCACGGAGATTGTTTTCTAGATCCGTTGCAATGGCTTTAAGGGCCGCTCGGCGAGGCATCATGTGGTCAGTCCTGAGTGGCGCGTGCGCCTAGAGCTTGTTGTCGAACCAGCCAACGAGGTGATGGAGCCGGGCGAGACGACGGCTCGGTGTTCCCGACCGCGACAGTTCGTGCCCTTCTTCCGGGATGCGAACGAAGGCGACATCCTTTTGCAGGTACTTGAGTGAGGCAAACATCTGCTCGGCCTGTTCAATCGGGCAGCGCAAATCCTGCTCGCTGTGAAGGATAAGCAACGGCGTCTCAATTTTATCGACATAACTGATCGGGGAATGTCGAAGCAGTTTTCCGGCATCCGACCAGGGCAAGCCATCGAATTCGGCAACGCCAAAGGTGGTGCCGATGTCACTGGTGCCGAAAAACGAGTAGAAGTTGGAAACGCAGCGCTGGGTAACCGCCGCTTTAAAGCGATCGTCGTGCCCGATGGTCCAGTTGGTGAGATACCCGCCATAGGAGCCGCCCGTAATGCCCAGCCGATCGGTGTCGATCCATGGGAGCGCCGACGCGGCTTCAACCGCGGCGATGATGTCGGGCATGTCGGCCTCGCCCCAGATTCCCTTTGTGCAGGCGGTAAATTCCTGCCCGTAACCAGCGGACCCGCGAGGATTGGTGAACAGCACGGCGTAGCCACTGGCGGCCATGAGTTGCATTTCATGGAACATGGCGTATCCATACATGGAGTGTGGTCCACCGTGGATCTGGAGTATGAGGGGGTGCCTAGCGGACGAGGAGGCGTCGAACCCAGTCGGAGGAATCAGCCAGCCCTGAATCTCCTTGCCGTCGGCTGACACCACTGGGAAGTCCAGGGCATCGATCAATTCCACTTCTTCAAGGAACGCATCGTTGGCGGATGAAATCGACGATCCCGTCTTATCGCCAGACCAAAACTCAAGCTCGAACGGCCGCGCGATCGTGCCGCGGACGACGACGAGGCGGTCGCCGAGTGGGGCAAACCCGGCGATGCGGTGGCGGCCAGTCGTGACCTGGTCGACCTTGAACTCCGCAGTGCTCACCCGGTAGACCTGCGTTTGACCCGCCTGCGATGCGAGGACCAGCAAGGTCGCGCTGTCGACCCAGCGTGGCCCACTGAAGCTTCCGGCATGGACATCGCTCATCCCGGAGTCACCAAACGTCAGGTCAGAGGCACCTGTGTGGTTTGCAAGGTTCGCGCCGTCGGCAGCGACGGTCCAGACGGAATCGTTGGTTGCCGAGCCGGTGCCAAGGTGGCCAAGGAACGCCAGACGATCACCGGTGGGGGACCAGGACGGGGTGCTGAACTGGGCGTCCTCCGGGCTGACGGAAGTGACCGTGCCATTGGCGACATTCACGACATGTATGGCGCTTCGATTCCAGGCAAGGCGCCGATCGGAAGATCGGTTGGCGGTGAATGCGATCTGTGTGCCATTGGGAGACCAGGCCGGGACATCGTCGTTCGCATCACTGGACGTGAGCTGTCTGGCCGTGCCGTCCTCAAGTGATACGATCCATAGGTGCTTGTACTTTTCGAGGAATCCTCGCCCATCGAAACGATAACTGATGTCGTGGACGACGCGTTCGTCCGCAATCGGCCCGATCGAGGAGGGCGCAGTGAAGTCGTCGGACTCGGCGACCGGATCGGCCGCGACGACGGCGAGCGACGTTCCGTCCGGGGACCAGGCGGGGTTGGAGGCGCCGCTGGGGTGGTTGGACCGTTGAGTTGCCTCCCCGCCATCGATCCGGATGGTCCAGACCTGGTCGTTGGGCTTGCCGGCAGCAACGTCTTTATTCGTATCGTCCTCTCCCGACGACTGGCACGGCAGGGTGGGGGGGCGGTTCGAGACGAAAGCAAGCGATTGGCTGTCGGGCGACCAGCGTGGGTGCTGATCCCTGCCAGAGCCCGATGTGAGTTGCCGGGCGTGAGTACCATCGCTGTCGGCGATCCACAATCCCGATTTGTAGGTGTCTGCCGACTTGTCGAGGCGCGATTCCACCCAGGCAATGCGCTGTCCATCCGGAGAAACGTGTGGGTCACTGATGATCGCAATGCGAAACAGATCTTCGGCTGTCACCGCGCGTTTGGTCGGCTGTTTACTTCGTGCCACGAATGTCCTCCCTGCGAAACTGGATCGTGAAGCTCGACCGCGTCGTGAACAGCTGGTCTGGCCACCGGATATCGTCGCCTATACTACCGCGATGAACGGTCGATGGAGGCGTAGGTGACGGACCACGCATCCTGATGGCCGCCAGGAACCGGCAAGCCTTACCTGTGGACGGGACGAATCATCCGGGAGATCTCATCTAACGTGTCGCGACGGTATCCGCTCGATCCTCCTGAACTGGAATCCAGACCGCGTGGCGGTTCGGGTCGGGGTTGGCTCAACGACCGAGGTCTGGCAATGCGCCTGGCCGCCGCGACGGCCGAGATCCTGCTCGACGTCGGTGATTGGCGCCGGCGACACGCCGATTTGAGCCGGGCGATTGTGGGCCTGGCTCTCCTTGCGTTGGGTTTGTTTCTTGGAGGGGCGGCGGCTCTAACCGACAGCTACCTGCACCGAGGAGTTGAGTCGGGGGCCGAACAGCCCTACATCGTGCAGCCGACGGGCAAGGGCCTGGCCGCAAACGTTGATTTGCGATCCTACTCATCGGCACAAACCGGGAACGTGGCAAACGCGCTGAATGACGCGGGTTTCCAGTACGTGCGGCAAGAGTTCTCATGGTCCGAGATTGAGGCGGTACGGGGTGACTACCAATGGGGTGAATACGACCGTATCGTCAACGAGATGTCGCGGTTGAGAATCGGTGTGATCGCCGTCATTGTCGACACGCCGGACTGGGCACGTGCGATCGGCGAATCGGGATTCTCCAACGCTCCACCACGGGAACCTATCCTGCTGACGAGCTTCTCAACGGAACTGGCCAGCCGGTATCCGGAAGTTATTCCGTTCATCCAGGTCTGGGACCGGCCGAATCTTTCGAATAATTGGGGGGGAGAGGCCGCGACCGGCGCAACGTTCGCCCCATACATGGAAGCCGCCTGGCGGGGAGCAAAATCGGGATCTGCTGACGTGCGCGTCATCTCGCCAGCACTTGCCGAGGTGCCTGACCTCGCCGGAGGAGTGGGCGACCTGGCATTTCTCGATGGACTCTATGCGGTCAATGCCGGTTCGTACTTCGATCTGCTGGGGATTGCGCTGGACGGAGGCACCTACTCCCCGGATGACAGGCGCGTCAGTGCAGACCGCAGCAACTTCTCCCGGGCAATCCTGATCCGCGAATTGATGATCCGCAATGGCGATCCAGCCACCCCGATCTGGGCCACGTCATACGGATGGGCGGTAACTGAATCGGTTAATCGGGATGAGCAGGCCGAATTCGTCCAGCGAGGAATGGAGCGAAGCTGGTCGGAATGGCCCTGGATGGGGCTAATCGTGCAGTGGGCATTCATAGCGCCCGCCGATTCACCTCAGGCGGCGTATGCAATTGTCGATCCCAGTGGGTCGGCAACACCACTCTATTCCCGGCTCACCGCGGAAGAACTCAGGAGCCGGTCGACCATCGCCAACACCGGTTTCGCCCCCATGGATTCACAGTCAATTTCCGATTCCGGCAACTGGCAGGATCAACATCTCGAGGGCCGAACGTTTCGGACGACCCGGCAAGTTGGATCATCGACAATGATCGAATTCCAGGGAACAGGCGTGATCGCCTACGTCCGCTCCGGTCCGGAGGTTGGGGGATTCACCATCGACGTCGACGGTGAGACCATTTCCGGCGGTGCCGGTGAAACGGGCGATGTTTGGGATCTGTCGCTGTTCAGTGAAACCGAGGACTTTCCGAGAACGCTGGTTGAAGGACTTGAAGACACTCGTCACACGATGACGATCACGCTGGTGTCGGATGGCGAGCTCACCCTGGGCGGAATTGAAGTAACTCGTGACGCGCCGTTCGTTTGGCCGATCATCTTGATGACGGTCGGAGCGATCATTTCCCTCTTTTTCGCCTTGCTTGCGATTGCGTTCCTGTTCGCGACCCGGGCAGGTCACCTTCGGCGGGCATCGGGTCCCGACCCCGGACCGCAACTTCCTCGCATGCCCAACTGGCGGCCGGAACGCCGGGTATCCTGAGGTCATCCCAAATCACTGAGGCCCGAGTACACTTCGCATTGGCACGGCGGCGAGGGAAGGCGCAATTGGCCGAGTACCCTCTCCATCCTTGGTTGCCCGCAAAACGCGTGCGCTCATGATGCCAAATCTTAACGGAACAGCATCGAGACGTAACCAAAGAATTCGATGCCACTCGCCCTTCAGTCGGTATGTCGATGGAATCCAGGCGACGGTGGCGGTTGAAATCGACAATCCGATCGGACGAAGGTCATCGCCCCTATTGTTCACCGGGCAAAGCGATCGGGCGACCAGAAAGGGTCGATGGCTGCATTGAGCGATCGCAATGAACCTCCACAGGCGATTGATCCTGAAGAAGGGACGCAGACGCCGCCCGAAGCGTTGGGCAAACGATTCCTGCAGCCGAGAACGTTCGTGTCGTTCGGTCTGGCGGCATTTATCGTATTCTTCGTCGTGCG
>JALZMD010000223.1 GCA_030858375.1 Chloroflexota bacterium | reverse complement strand
ATGGGTTCTTACGGGATTGGCTCGGGTCGCAACGCCGCCTCTGTCGCCGAGCAGAATTACGACGAGCGGGGACTTCGCTGGCCGATCTCGATCGCGCCATTCCACGTCTCCCTCCTCTCGCTTGGGAAGGAACCGGAAGTCGCCGCCGCGGCCGACACGCTCTACGCCGAGCTCACCGCTGCCGGGATTGAAGTGCTGTTCGACGACCGCAACGACCGGCCGGGCGTTAAGTTCAACGACGCCGATCTCATCGGCAACCCGATCCGGCTTTCGGTCAGCAAGCGCACCCTCGCCGACGGCGAAGCCGAACTCCGGTTGCGATCGGAAGAGGAATCGGCGCTCGTCCCGATCGGCGATGTCGTCGGCAAGATCCAGGCCATCGTCAGCGACCTCTTCGCCGCCCTCCAGCCCGCATAGCGCTGATTGCTGATGCTTGGTCGCTGATGACCATCACGTGGATCTCCCAAACGACGCTTGGCCGGCGACACGAATCATGCAAGGTGCAGAAGGTGATTCCGACCGTCTTTTACGGCGATCGGTGAGAGCCGACTGTCCAACGTAGCCAGGATTGCATCGTGGTGAACGGCAAGTGCCAGCAAGTACGTGTCCGTCACCTGCTTCGACGAGAGCAACCGCGAAGGAACAACGTTGTCGTCGCTGAGTAAACTGATTGAGTCTTGGACGAACTCGTGCATTCCCACGAGGGAAAGTGATTCGAGGCTTTCGAGCGCCATGGCTGGCGTCCAGTTCAGCCGTGGATACGCTGTGCCGCTGAGAATCCTGACGACGCCATTTTCCACGGTTGGGCTTGTTATCCAGTGGATGGCTCCCGCCGACTCGAACCAGGTGCGGGCTCGAAGATTGAAGTCGTGTTCTGGGTCGAGAATCGCGATAATGACGTTGACATCAAGTAAGAATCCGCTCACGGAAGTTCATCTCTGAGCTTGTTGACGAGTTCAGTGGTGATTCTGGGTTCTCCCGGCCGCCTGGGTAGGAACTTCACACCCTTCCAGAATCCGTCCTGGCATTCCTCTAACTCGAAGTCGAGCCCGCGTCGGGCCAGTTCGCCTAGTGCCTCGCCAATGGTGATTCCACGCGCCTCTGCACGCTGCCTGGCGGCGAGCAACACATCATCGGGTATCGTGAGCGTTGTTCTCATCTCGGTCACTCCATTGGCACCAACTTGCTGATGGCAAAATCCGAATCATTCGGGCTCGTTAAGCAGTACGTTCACGTCTTCGATCGAGACCTTGCGGGTGAAGTTCCGCCACGGCAGACGTTTGATGCCATTCCGGTATTCAGGGACTGGTGCTCGTAATGCGAGGCTTTTGCGGATCATGTCAAGCACGACCTTGCCGAGGGATTCGCCTCGTGTCTCGGCACGCTCCCTGGCCGTCTGAAGCATATCCAGATCGATGGCGATGGTTGGTCCGAGGGTTTGTGACATGCCCAGACCTCCTCACGCCGCTACACTTTTAATCATTCTACATCACGCATCAAACATCACGCATCACCATTCCAGCGCGATTGTTTATCATTTCGGGCAATGAGGCGCCAACGGAAATCCGTCATTCGTGATAAAATCAAAGGTGCAAAGTGAATTGTTTCACAGAGTTGACCCGTGCCACTGCCGCCCGGGTCTTCAAATGTGCGACTTGCCCTCCTTCCTCGCCTCGTATTGCCTCCCTACCGAAAGTGCCCTTTCATGACCATCGCTGCCGATATCGTGCGCCGGACCGACCTCCGCAACATCGCCATCATCGCCCACGTCGACCACGGCAAAACCACCCTGGTTGATGGACTGCTCAAGCAGGCGCACATCTTCCGCGACCCGGATGCCGCCGGCGATCTGATCATGGATTCCAACGATCTCGAACGCGAGCGCGGGATCACGATCCTCGCCAAGAACACCGCCGTCGTCTACCAGGACGTCAAGATCAACGTAATCGACACCCCCGGTCACGCTGACTTCGGCGGCGAGGTTGAGCGTGTGCTCAACATGGCCGATGGCTGCCTGCTCCTCGTCGACGCCGCAGAGGGCCCGATGCCGCAGACCCGGACCGTCCTCGCCCGCGCCCTTGAAATTGGCCTCCGCCCGATTGTGGTCGTCAACAAGATCGACAAGCCCCTCGCCCGGATCGACGAGGTGGTCGAGTTGATCAACGATCTCTTCCTTGACCTCGCCGTCGATACCTCTCAACTCGAGTTCCCGATCATCTACGCCATCGGCCGCGATGGCCGCGCCGGATTCGCGCCGGATGATCTCGCGCTCGACTTCCGCCCCCTGATGGACACGATCCTCGAGGTCGTGCCCGCCCCGGTCGTCGAGGCCGACGCGCCGTTTCAGATGCTCGTAACGTCGATTGACTACGACCTGCATCGGGGACGCATCGCGATCGGGCGCATCAAGCGCGGCGAACTCTCGTCTGGGGAAACCCTCACCCTGCTCACCGAGGGCAAGGAGCCAACCCGGACCAAGGTCACGTCGTTGCTCACCTTTGAGGGCCTGGGCAAGGTCGAGATCGAACGTGCCCTGGCGGGAGACCTCGTCGCCATCACCGGCTTCGGAGATGCCAAGATTGGCTCGACCCTGACCGATCCCGAGCACCAGGAAGCGCTCCCCGCCGTTGCGATCGAAGAGCCGACACTGAAACTCACCTTCGGCGTCAGTACCTCGCCGCTCTCGGGCCGCGATGGCCAGTTCTCGACCTCCCGGCAACTTGGTGACCGCCTCCAGCGCGAACTGGAGACCAACCTGTCGCTGCGCGTCGAGCCGACCGACCAGCCCGATGTCTTCTCCCTCGCCGGCCGGGGCGAGCTGCACCTCTCGGTCCTGATCGAGACCATGCGCCGCGAAGGGTACGAGTTCCAGGTTTCTCGCCCTGAAGTCGTCACCCGTCGTGACGAAAACGGGCAACTCAAGGAGCCGGTCGAGCACCTCGTGATCGACGTGATCGAGGAGTTCGTCGGCCAGGTCACGGAACTGACTGGGTCCCGCCGAGCGCGAATGCTCGACATGGTCAACGATGGCCGGGGCAGTGTCCGGCTCGAGTTCGCGATTCCCACGCGGGGCCTGATCGGACTGCGGAACGCGATGCTGACCGCGACCAAGGGTAACGGTACGATGTCTTCGCGCCTCATCGACTTCGAGCCCTGGATGGGCGCGATCCAGCAGACCCGCAGTGGCGCGCTGGTGGCGTCCGAATCCGGGACCGCCCTCGCCCACGGGCTCGCCAACGCCCAGGAGCGCGGCGTGACCTTCATCGAACCGGGCACTGAAGTGTACGAGGGCATGATTGTTGGCCAGAATCCGCGGACGACTGATCTCGCCGTGAACGTCTGCCGGGCCAAGAAGCTGACCAACATGCGGTCCAGCAACGCCGACATCTCGGTGCGACTGACGCCGCCGATCCTGCTCAGCCTCGAACAGTCGCTCGACTTCCTCGCCGATGACGAGCTACTCGAAGTCACGCCGAAGGCGCTCCGCCTCCGCAAGCGGTACCTCTCACAAGACGAGCGCGCCAAGCACAAGAAGCGCGCCGACCAGGCCGCCGCCGCGTTGGCCTGATCCTGACTGTGGTCAAATCGTGTTGCGAAACGCCCCGGATCTCTCGATCCGGGGCGTTTCGCAATCGTGTCGAGGCGGTGGAGACACCTTCCCCAATTACTTTCATTCCGAGCTGCTCCTGCGGGCTGCGAGGCAGCGGGGCCGATGTTTCCCTGGCGCTCAACATGACGGTCATTAGGCAAGTAGTGGGACCACGCTACCCGAACCAACGGCCCAAACGCAAACGTTCAAGGTGTGACG
>JALZMD010000209.1 GCA_030858375.1 Chloroflexota bacterium | reverse complement strand
GGCTTGGGAGAACTTCGTCGTTCAGCCAAGGAAGGACCATCGACCGCGGGCGTGCAAGCATCGGTACTCGATCAAAGCGTAGCATTCCAGAGCCGCTTCAAACAAGGAAGTGTCAGCCGTGTTCACGTTTTGTTCAAACTACTGATTCGGCCGGTCGATTGTATGCTTCGCGCTTCCGAGATATCTGGTCATGGACGTTTACTCGCCGCGCCCTTTCGACCTGCCTGCGTACCCCGGGAGATGACCATGCCTCACGAAACTTGCGATTCCGACACCGGCGGATCACCCGCTCATCGACGGGAGCTGATCGCCACTACCGACGGGGTCGCCGGCCAATTCCGGGTGCGCGTGAGCAATGTTCCCCTGTTCCGGGACGTCGACGGTGGCCTGGCTGACCGTGGCAGTTTCGTCAGCGTGGAGAATCCACGCGTGGAAGTAAACCAGCTATCGCAGAACATCGACGGCGAACTCATCGTGCATCTGGAGTCTCATGCATCGGAGCGGGTGACGACGAACGTTTCCTTCACCGGAATGACGGTAACACGGGCCCGGTTCGCCAGTTTCCTGGGCACTGACATCGAGGAGATGCCTCTACGGCACGGTTCGGTCACGATCGGCATCGACGCGGGCGCATTGAACCTGGTTCGTCTGCATCTGGGTCACATGTAGCGGCTGATTCTTCGCGAACCTCTGTGGCCCTCCTGATACCAACTTGACCAGGAGCGCGGAGTCACCTGTGCGCCGCGCTACGACTCTCCAGTCACAGTAGCGGTCAACCTCAGCGATCGTGTTTCACCGGGCGAGAGTCGCAATGCAGACCCGTTCGCCACGGCGTCGGGCAGGCCGGAGGTTGGGTAACTGGAATTTGGCTCAAGACCAATGTTGAAGTTCCGGCCGTACCAGGGGTAACCGCGGGTGGCCCCGAACTCCTGCCAGTACCAGAGGTACGGGAGGACTGAAGCGTCCCATTCAACCCGTATCCCGAGTTCGGAGTCCGGGCGGGTGATTTCATATTTGCCGAGATCATTGGGGAACCCGCTGAGGTAGAACAGCTCACTTGCCGTACCCGTCTCAGGAACGAGGGAGAAATCCTCGTCGATGCCATCGGGGTTGACACCGATGGGCCAGCGAAATGCGTTGCTTGTGGCAACGCGGCGCGCGTTCCCTTCAACCGCCGCCTCGTGAGGCTGGGCGGTCACGCCATTAGGCAACTGGATTCGCGCACCAGGCATCAGGAACGGCTTGCCGAAGGTAATGTGGTGACCCCACATCGCGTCCACCGGTACGGGACTATCGTTGGTGAGCTGCTCGTCGAACTCGATCGCCGCCCGGCCAGACCGGAGGCGCACGACCTTGGCGATCGAGCACGGGATCTTGATTCCGCGGACGGAGAACCGGACCGCGACCTGATCATCAATATCCTCCAGGATCTCGACGTCCCACGGCAATGCCGAGACCTCTCCGTGCTGACCATAAGTCGCGCCAGCCCACTGCGATGGCGCGCCAACGTTCGGAAACACTTCCTGCCAGCCGCCAGGATAGACATCGAGGAAGGTAGCCAATGGGTCCGGTGACGTTGAGTGCATCGCCAGGGGATTGCGGATACCGCCTGGCGCAAGCCAGGAAAAGTCCATATCGCGCGGCTTGTAATTGAACTCGACCAGGTCGGTTCCCTTGCCCGTGAGGAAGGAAACACGGATCAGCTCGTTTTCGAGCACGATCGCCCTAATGCCGAACAATTCGGTTTCATGAAGTCGACAGCCCCAGTTGCGCTGAGGCCGATGCATCATCATGGTCTCCCTCGTCTCCATTCCCATGCTTTTCCAATCAGGTCGATTCGATCTGGATGTCCCCGCCTGTCGTCGCCCCGGAATCGGCCGTGATGGTTACCTCGAGCATGCCAACTGGCCACAATGCTTCACCCTCCCAGGCTAACGAGAACGACACCCAGCCCTGGTCCGACGCTTCATCGATTGTCACTGTTGAGGCGATCCCGTCAATCGCGACACCGTCCAGAAACCAAACGGCCGTCAGCGTTTCGCCGGCCTGGACCGCTTCGATCGGCACTGCGGCGTGGATCACGGCGGTATCCCGGGGGAATGCGTCGAGATTTTCAACCGGTTCGCCATCCTGCGCGAGCGTTGTAGACCAAGTGACCGGCCCAAGCTGGGCGGCCGGTGTTGGAGTGGGCTGGACTGTGGGCAGGGAAGTCACATCGGGACTGGAACTCGACGATCCGCCGCCCAACGAGCAGCCAATCAGCAGTATGGACAGCGTCGCAAGCATGGCCATGCTCCGGATTGATCTCAGTGAGCGAAAGCCGAATACGGAAGCCAATACCATGGAGGTCGCTTTCCTCTGTACACTCGTCATCATGGTCAATCAGATGCGTCCTGATTGTTTGAGTGCAATCGATGCACCGCCCCGATTGTGCACGATACTCGAACATCGAGACGGCGCGCTGGAAACGAGGATGTCCCATGTCACTTTCGAACGACGACGCGAACGTCGCGGCCAAAGCCTCGTCGACGCGGAACCGTAAAGGACGAAACAACGAAGACCGGGCACTGCTCTCGTGGAGTCCCGAAGCGCGCGCCGAGGCAGCTGCCTTCACGCACACCGATCAGTGGCGGGTCCTGCGTATCGTCAGTGAATTCGTCGAAGGATTCGATTCTCTTGCCGACATCGGCCCATCCGTGTCCATTTTCGGATCGGCCCGGACGTTGCCGGACGATCCCATGTACGGGCTGGCCGAGAACGTGGCGGCGCTGATCGCCCGGGCTGGCGTCACCGTGATTACCGGCGGCGGACCTGGCATCATGGAGGCCTCCAACAAGGGGGCAACCGGCGCAGGCGGTTTGTCGGTGGGTGTTGGCATCGACCTTCCGTTCGAGCAGGGCTCGAACCAGTACGTGACGTTGCCGTTGCAATTCCGGTATTTCTTCGTGCGGAAAACGATGTTTGCCAAATACGCCAACGGCTTCGTCTTCTTTCCCGGTGGGTTCGGGACACTCGACGAGGTGTTCGAAATCCTGACCCTGATCCAAACCGGCAAACTCGACCCGATGCCAATCATCTTCTTCGGATCGACCTACTGGAACGGGCTGCTCGAATGGATCCGGAACA
>JALZMD010000173.1 GCA_030858375.1 Chloroflexota bacterium | reverse complement strand
ATCCGGGCAGCGGTCAGGTAGTGGGTGTGAACCTCTTCGCCGAAGGCCTCGACGGCGGTCTCGCTTTCGGCCCAGCAATCAATCGCTTCGTAGAGCGAGCGAGGGATGCGGGGGACGCCCTTCGCCCGGTAGCCATTGCCCTGGAACTCGGTGGGCGGTTCGATGTGGTGATCGATGCCGTGGAGGCCGGCGGCGAGGGTGGCGGCGAAGGCGAGGTAGGGGTTACTGTCGCCACCGGGCAGGCGGTTCTCGATGCGGAGGGCGTTGCCGGAGCCGACGACGCGGAGGCCGCAAGTACGGTTGTCGCGGCCCCAGACGATGTTGACGGGCGCCCACGAGGCGGTGGCGAAGCGCTTGTAGGCATTGACCGTGGAGGCGATGAAGAGCGAGAGCTCGCGCGAGGCAGCGATCAGACCGCCGAGGAAGTGGCGCATGGTGTCCGACATCTCGCGCGAACCGGGTGTAGCCGGGAATCGGTTGGCGGTGCCATGCTCATCCCAGAGGCTGAGGTGGATGTGGCCGCTGGAGCCGGTCCAGTCGTGATGCGGCTTGGCCATGAAGGTGAGGGCATGGCCCTGCTGGTGGGCGATCTCCCTGGCGCCATGCTTGAAGAGGATGGCGCGGTCGGCCGATTCGAGGGCGCCATCGTAGTGGATGTTGATCTCGTGCTGTCCGGGCGCGGCTTCGCCCTTCGAGAACTCGATCGGAATGCCGGCCTCGGTCATCTGGTTGCGGAGGCGGCGGTGGAGCGGCTCGGCCTTGCTCGCCTGGAGCAGCTGGTAGTCCTCGTTGAAGGCACCGAACGGCGTGAGCTTGGCGTAGCCCTGCGCATGGGCCTCTTCGTACGACTCCTTGAGGACGTAAAACTCAAGTTCGGTCGCCATCCCGGGCGACAGGCCGTGGGCGGCGAGTCGTTCGACCTGGCGCTGGAGGATGCTCCGCGGGGCGATGGCAACGCGGGTATCCGAATCCTCGTCATGAGCGTCGCAGAGAACGAGCGCGGTCCGTTCGAGCCAGGGAATGACGCGGAGGGTGGTCCAGTCCGGAATGGCGAGGTAATCGCCGTACCCGGAGTCCCAGTCGATCTCCCGGAAACCTTCGGGGGTGGTCATGTCCATGTCGGTGGCGAGGAGGTAGGTGCAGAAGTGGGTGCCGTGGTCGAGGCAATGGTCGATGAAGTGGCGGCCGGTGACGCGCTTGCCAACGAGGCGGCCCTGCATGTCGGGGACGGCGGTGATGACCGTGTCGATGGCGCCGGAGTCGACCGCGGCTACGAGGTCGCCCAGGGTGATCTTGCCGCGCTGCATGGTGTTGCTCCCCAGTTTGGTGTGGTGTGGTGTAGCTATCCGATCCGCGATTGTGGGTGGTGGGAAGGGCGGTGTCAACGGCTCCACGCGACTCGTTCGAGGTCCTCCCATGCCGTGAGTGCAATGGGCAGCGCGTGAACAGTATTCCGCAACCGCTGCCAGAACCGCCCCGAACGGGTACGATGGCATACGGTCGACCCGGTTTCCGGTGCCGGGAACCACATGATTTTCGCCATCGTTGGCCCGCTCGGGCGTTTGCACCGGAGGCCGGTGGTGCTGGAGGGAGACCCAGATGACCTATGCCAACTACGGGAGGATCGGTGCCGCGTTTGGACAGCGGGATGCGCTCGTTGCGATCCTCACGCGACCGTCGCCGGAACTCACGGACGTGGGCTGCCTGCTGTACGAAGTAGGCGTGAGCGATGACGATCCGGATGGCATCCATATCGTCGAGTTGTGGACTTCGCAAGAGGCGCACCGGCAATCGCTGCAACTGGAGTCGGTGAAAGCGTCGATCAAAGAAGCCATGCCGCTGATCTCGGGTGCGCCGACCGGTCACGGCTTCACGGTCATGGGGTCGCCGGTTTGATGCCAGGCGATACCCCGAACATTGCCTGGCTAAGCCATCTCACGAAAGGACATTGCTGATGCGATTGACGGGCAAGGTGATCCTGGTCACGGGGGCGGCGAGCGGGATTGGGCTGGTGGCGACGCGGATGTTCGCGGCCGAAGGCGCGAAGGTAGTCGCGGCCGATGTCAACGCCGCCGGGCTGGAGTTGGCGATGGCCGGACTCGATCCAGGGCTGGCTGAATCGGTGCTGGCGGTAGCGGGAAGCGTGACGGAAAGCGACGACGTGGCTCGCATAATCGCTGAGGGTGTGGAGCGGTTCGGCAAGCTTAACGTGCTTTACAACAACGCCGGGATCATGCCCGAGGCCGATACGTCGGTGATCAAGACCAGCGAAGACGTGTGGGACCAGGTGCTCGACGTCAACCTCAAGAGCATCTTCCTTGTTTGCAAGCACGGCATTCCGGCGCTGATCGACGCGGGCGGTGGCTCCGTCATCAACATCGCGTCGTTCGTGGCGCTGGTGGGCTGCACGAATCCGCAGGATGCTTACACCGCGAGCAAGGGCGGGGTGCTGGCACTGACGCGGTCACTGGCGGTGCAGTACGGGCCGCAGGGGGTGCGGGTGAACGCGATCTGCCCCGGGCCGATCCTGACCCCGATGACGGAGCAGTTGTTCCCGAACGAGGAGGAGAGGATGAAGCGGCTGAACCGAATTCCGTTGGGACGGTTCGGGAGGGCCGAGGACATCGTGCACGCGGGGGTGTTCCTGTCGTCGGATGAATCGTCGTGGATGACGGGGTCGCAGTTCGTGGTCGATGGCGGGATCACGGTGAACTATTTCTAAACCGAAACGAGAGCGTCGGTATGAATGTGACCGCTCGGTTCTATGACGACCTTGCCGACGACTATCACCTCAACTATGCCGACTGGCAGGAGGCTGTTCCAAGGCAGGGGCGGGTGCTGGCGCGGCTGATCCGGGATCGGTCAGGCGGCGGTGATGCCGGGTCACTTCTCGACTGTTCGTGTGGTATTGGCACTCAGGCCATCGGACTCGCGTTACAGGCTTTCGACGTTACGGGGACCGATCTGAGCAGGAAATCCATCGAGCGGGCACGTCGAGAAGCGGAAGCGTTCGGCGTCTCGGTCAAATGGGGCGTGGCCGATTTCCGTACATTGGCGAATGACGTGCCTGGAACATTCGATGTCGTGATTTCTTGCGACAATTCACTGCCGCACTTGATGACTGACCACGACCTGGCGCTGGCATTGGCGAATATGCATGCGAAACTCGCCGGCGGCGGACTGCTGGTTATCGGTGTTCGGGAATATGATGCACTCTTGAAGGAACGGCCCCGCTTCACCCAGCCCCAGGTGGTCGAAGGTCAGGACAGTCGTTCGGTCGTGTTTCAGCTTTGGGATTGGACAGATGACGGAACGTCCTACCGGCTCACGATGTTCGTCATAAAACAGGGTCACGATACCTGGGAGACCACAGTTCATGAAGCAACATACCGGGTACTGTTGCGTGACGAGTTAGCCACATTCGCTCATGACGCCGGCTTTACGGACATCCAGTGGCACTTTCCACAAACATCGGGACATCATCAGCCTTTGATGACCGCCACTCGATGAGAACGTGACGACTCGACATGACTGACCTGGATCCGGGCCGCAATTCGTCGTCGAGGGCAGGATCACGGTGAACCATTTCTGATGGAGCATCCAACCATTCCCCAATCGTCATTCCTCGCAGCCCGCAGGGGCAGCTCGGAATGACGGTCTCCGGGAGGATCAAATTGATAGCAACAGGATGTCGGGATGCCTGATTTCGATGCAACGGCGCCGTTGAAGGGTGTCAAGGTCATCGACCTGATGCGGGTGATGACCGGGCCGTACGCGACGATGATGCTCGGCGATCTCGGCGCCGACGTAGTCAAGGTGGAAATGCCGGGCAAGGGTGACGACACCCGGCTCTGGGGGCCGCCCTTCGTTCAGGGTGAGGCCTCGTACTTCCTGACCGTGAACCGCAACAAGCGGTCGCTCGCGCTCGACCTGAAGTCGGAGCCGGGGCGCGAGATCCTCTGGCGGCTGGTCGAGGAGG
>JALZMD010000161.1 GCA_030858375.1 Chloroflexota bacterium | reverse complement strand
ATCCACTGGTCGCGCTGCGCTACACCCGGAACATCGGGATCATCGCCCACATCGACGCCGGTAAAACGACGACGACGGAGCGCATCCTGTTCTACACCGGTGTCGTGCGCAAGACCGGTGAAGTGCACGATGGCGCGGCGACGATGGACTGGATGGAGCAGGAGCGCGAGCGAGGGATCACGATCACCTCGGCCGCGACGACCGCCTTCTGGAAGGGCCATCGGATCAACGTCATTGACACCCCTGGCCACGTCGACTTCACCGTCGAGGTGGAACGATCGCTCCGCGTGCTCGATGGCGGTGTTGTCGTCTTTGATGGCGTAGCCGGCGTGGAGCCGCAGTCCGAGACTGTATGGCGCCAGGCCGACAAGTACAACGTGCCGCGCATCTGTTTCGTCAATAAGCTGGACCGCACCGGTGCCTCATTCGAACGAACGGTCGAGATGATCGTCGATCGGCTCAAGGCCAAACCGGCCCCAGTTCAGCTGCCGATCGGTGTCGAAGCAACCTTCAAGGGCGTCGTCGATCTCTTCAACATGGTCGCGATCATGTATCACGACGATGAAGGCAAGGACATCCAGGAAACCGAGGTTCCGGCTGACCTGATGGAAGCGGCCCAGGCGGCCCGCAATCATCTCGTCGACCTCATTGCGGATTCCGACGAAGACCTGACCATGAAATACCTCGAAGGTCAGGAAATCACCGTCGAGGAACTCAAGGCTGGACTGCGCAAAGCCACCCTCGCCGGCAAGCTGGTCCCGGTCCTGACCGGTAGTGCGCTCAAGAACAAGGGCGTGCAGCCGATGCTGGATGCCGTGATCGACTTCCTGCCGTCGCCACTCGATGTACCCTCCGTTACGGGCATCGATCCGAAGTCGGAAGATGAAGTCCAGCGTGCCGCCGATCCGGCGGCGCCGTTCTCGGCCCTAGCGTTCAAGATCGCCACCGACCCGCACGTCGGCAAGATCACCTTCATCCGGGTTTACTCTGGGACCCTCCAGTCTGGTTCGCGAGTGCTCAACTCGACCAAGGGCGACACCGAGCGGATCAGCCGCATGGTGTTGATGCACGCCAACGACCGTGAAGAAATCAAGGAAATCTCCGCTGGCAACATCTGCGCGGTGATTGGCCTGAAGAATACGTTTACCGGTGACACGCTCTGCGATCCGTCCGCCCCGGTGATTCTCGAAAATATCGTCTTCCCGGAGCCGGTCATCTCCGTGTCTGTGGAGCCGAAGACCAAGGTCGATCAGGACAAGATGGGCGGCGCCCTCGCCAAGCTGGCCGAAGAAGATCCAACCTTCAGGGTCCGCACCAGCGAGGACAGTGGCCAAACGATCATCGATGGTATGGGTGAGCTTCACCTGGCAATCATCGTTGATCGCATGATGCGCGAGTTCCGCGTTGAAGCGAATGTGGGTCGGCCGCAGGTTGCCTATCGCGAAACACTCACCGTCCCGGCCAAAGTCGAAGGCCGCCACGTCCGGCAGTCGGGCGGTAAAGGTCAGTATGGCCACGTTGTGGTCGAGTTCACCCCGCAGGATCGCGGCGTGGGCTACGAGTTCGAAGACGGCACGGTCGGTGGTTCCGTACCCCGGGAGTACGTGTCGTCGGTCAACGCCGGCATCAAGGATTCGCTCCAAACTGGCGGCCCGGCTGGGTATCCGATCGTGGACATCAAGGCCAGGCTCGTCGACGGTTCCTACCACGATGTCGACTCTTCCGAAATGGCATTCAAGATCGCTGGATCCCTGGCCCTCAAGGCCGCTGTGCAGCGGGGCCGACCGGCTATTCTCGAACCGATCATGTCCATTGAAGTTACCGTGCCGGAAGAGTTCATGGGCGATGTCATCGGCGACATCAACTCCCGCCGCGGGCAAATCCACGGAATGGAAGAGCGCGCCGGCGCCCAGGTCGTCCGGGCCCAGGTGCCGTTGTCCAACATGTTCGGCTACGTGACCGACCTGCGGTCGATGACCCAGGGTCGAGGCGTCTCCTCGATGGAGTTCGCCCACTACGCGCCGCTTCCGGAAGCATTGGCATTGGAATTCGTTGCAAAGGCGCAGCGCGCCTGAACAGGTAGTGGCCGTCCTGAGCCTGTAAAGGATCATGACGGCCAACTCAAGGAGTACATTGGTGGCCAAGCAGAAGTTTGACCGATCGAAGCCGCACGTGAACGTGGGCACGATCGGGCATGTTGATCACGGCAAGACGACGTTGACGGCGGCGATCAGCAAGACGCTGGCGATGCAGGGCGGGGCGAC
>JALZMD010000144.1 GCA_030858375.1 Chloroflexota bacterium | reverse complement strand
CCGAGGGATAGATGCCGACGATCAGGCCGCAATAGATGATCAGGCCAATCGCCCAGAACGACGTTTGCCGCCAGCAGGCGACGAACTGAAACCGGGTGTAGGGCCAGAAGGTCGAGCGGTATGACGTTCCGGTGCTGGATTCGGTAGGGGTCATGCCTGCCCATTTCCGTAATAGGTGAGGAAGATTTCCTCCAGGGGTGGGCGCTCGGCATCGAACGTGATCACCTCGCGTTGGCCCGCCAACCGGATCACGTCATTCATCGAACCGCTGACCGTGAAACTGACGCTGGACTCATGCGCCTCGAACCGGTCGACGCCGGGCAGGTTCGCGAACGTCTGTGACGCCTCGTGGTCAAGAGGCGCCGCGAACTGGATCCGGACGTAGCGGAAGGCGCGGCCGGTCAGGTCGTGCGGATCCTCCACCGCCACCAGTTCGCCATTGCGGATGATGCCGACACGATCGGCGATTTGTTCGACATCGGACAGGATGTGCGAAGAGAAGAAAACGGTCTGCCCGCCCTCGCGCGCCTCCTGGAGCAATGTCAGGAACACCTCCTGCACGAGCGGGTCGAGTCCGCTGGTAGGTTCGTCCATCACGATCAGCGCGGGCTCGTGGAAGAGTGCCTGGATAATGCCGACCTTCTGCTTGTTGCCGCGGGACAACCGGCGCATCGGCGTGTGCAGGTTGGCATTGAGCCGTTCCGCGAACTGGCGTGCCCGATCGAGGCTTTCCGCTCCGGAACCGCGCAGCTGGGCGTAGAAGCGCAGTAATTCCAGGCCGGTCATTCGGTCTTCGAGATTGAACTCGCTCGGCAGGTTCCCGAGATGCCGGTGAATCTCGACCGCGTGCGTCGCGACGTCAAGGCCGAGCACCTCGGCCCGGCCCGAGGTGGGACGCAGGAACCCGAGCAGGGTGCGGAGCGTCGTCGACTTGCCGGCGCCGTTCGGCCCAAGGAAACCGAAGATTTCGCCGCGCTCGACGGTGAGATTGACGTTTCGGATGCCGCGGCTGCCGCCGTAGGTTTTGGTCAGGTTATGAGTTTGGATCGCAGGTGTCGTGATGGTCATGGTCAGGGTTAGCTGGATTGTCCTTGCGCTTCGTTGAGGCGGTGAGCGGTTTCCACATCGTCCACTTGAGTGGTCGACTCGCGGTTGACCGACACCTGGAGCGTCCCGTCCTCGAATCCCACGATGGCGTGGACCGGTATGTCCAGGTCGGAATGCTGACCATCCTCACCGACCAGGATGTAGTGTGGATGAACCTCGCGAACGTGACCCAGCAGGGTACCGCCGTAGCCGACGACCGGGGAGCCGATTGGGATGTTGCGTACGCCGTGTGGATCGTCGGTCATGGTCAATCCTCTTTCATGATTTGTCCCGGGGTCGTGCCTGGCCGGCCGGCCTGGGATTACGCCAGTCCTGCTGCCAGTCTACTCCGGGTTGGTTTCGTGTTTCGGACGGTGCTGGTCCAATCGTGGCTGGCCGGTCGTTGGGGTGGCTGATTGATTGATTGGGCAGGGTTAGGACCGGACCTGGGCACCACTCAGGGAGCGTGAGCCGGATCCAATCGACTTCGGCACGGGCGCGCTCGACCTCTCCGTTTCCCAGGAACATCGTCCACGGATACCGGCCCTCGGCCGCGCGTGTCGTGATCTCGTTGATGGCCGATTCCTGGAGCCGGACGATCTCGCTCGTCACCTGGTCAGGTTCCAGCCCGCCATAGGTGCCACAGAGGACTTCGAGCCGACGACGGAAATCGGGCCGCTCCGGAAAGCCGCATTCGTGCCAGTGATCGTCGCCACGGAGCGGTACGAAATAGAGGGCAAGCTGGGCGAGATCGGTGATCGCCAGGCCGGGTTCGGCAAAGTCCCAGTCGATCAGGCCGGTCAGCCGGTCGCCTTGCCAGAGCGTGTTCCACGGTCCCAGATCGCCGTGGCGGATCACCTGGCCGGCCACCTTGGCGGCTGGTCCGCTTCGCCATTCCGTTGCGGCCGGCAGGGTCAATCCAAGGCTGGCGGCGTGCAACTCGCGGAGCATGGCCGCCGCCTGGACAAGTGCATCCTCCGTGAACATCACCGGGTTCCAGGGCCGCATCATCGAATGGCCCGGGAGGAAGCTGATCATTTCCCGGCCCCGGGCGTCGAGACCAAGCGCCTTCGGGGCGTAGGCGAAGCCTTGCGCGCGAAGGTGATCGAGCATGGTGTGGATGGCGGGCACCCACGATCCGCCCGTTCGATACACAATATTGCCTCGCCGGGTCACGGCGTTGATGGCGCCACCAGCGAGTGGGTATTTCTCCATGCATTCGTCCCTGATTGAGGCTCGATCGCCTACCAACAACAACGGCCAGACACCGCCTGTGGATCATAGTCTTTTCTCAACAATGGGCATGCATGACCGGAGTCGTTCCCATATCGGCCCATCGCGGTACGCCCGGTGGCGAGCTGTGAATTGGCCAGTATCCGGTTGTGCCGGTGCGCTCAATCGGCGAACTGCCGGTACAATGTGTTCCCCGTCCACCGGAACGTCCGGGATCGTGATCGACAAGCGATTCTCGGTTCCGGTTCGCATCGCAAGGAGCACAGTTGGTATGGCCGTCAAGTTTGGGTTATTCGTCCCCCAGGGTTGGAAGATGGATTTGGTTGGCATTCCCGACCCGGTTGAGCAGTACGAAGCCATGACGGCCGTTGCGAAGGCGGCCGATGCCGGACCGTGGGATTCGGTTTGGGTCTACGATCATTTCCACACCGTGCCGGAGCCGACGATGGAAACCACGTTCGAGTGCTGGACCGTGTCAGCGACGTTGGCACGCGATACCGAACGGGTGCGCATCGGGCAAATGGTCGGCTGCAACGGCTATCGCAACCCCGCCCTGTATGCCAAGATCGCCTCCACCGTCGATGTGGCCAGTCACGGCCGCCTCAATGCCGGCATCGGCGCGGGCTGGTACGAGCATGAGTGGCGCGCCTATGGCTACGGCTTCCCGGAGACGCCGGAGCGGATGGGCATGTTCCGGGAGGCGGTCCAGATCATCCACAAGATGTGGACCGAGGACAAGCCGGTCTTCCAGGGCAAGCGCTACGCCATCGACGGGCCAATCAATGAGCCGAAGAGCGCCGTCCCGGGCCAGAAGGTGTCGATGTGGATCGGCGGCGGCGGTGAGAAGGTGACGCTCAAGCTGGTGGCCCAGTACGGCGATGCCTGCAACGTCGGGCGCGACCCGGAGATTTGCCGTCACAAGCTGGAGGTGCTGCAGCGGCATTGCGAGTCGGTTGGCCGGAACTACGACGACATCATTCGCTCGGCCGAAGCGGATATCTTCCTGACTCGCGAGGGCGAGGATCCGGTCGCCGCCACCGCCCACGTCCGGGGCGAGCGGTCGTATGAGGAGTTCGCCAAGGGCAAGGTCATCGGGTCGCCAGACCGGGTCCAGTCGCACATCAATGACCTTAAAGAGGCCGGGATCGACTACGTCATCGTCTACATGGCGAACCTGGCGCACGACCGGGAGCCGATCGGCCGCTTCGCCGAGGAAATCATCCCCGCGTTCGCGTAGCCGGAGCTGGCCATGACCCAGCAGGGTGATCGACAGCCGGCGGAGAGGAACGAGAAGCGGGCCGTGGTCCGTGATGAGCGGTGGGAACTGCTTGACAACCTCCAGGCCGTTCTCGAGCCGGCGATGGCCGGGCTTGGCCTGCTTTTTCTGGGGTTGCTCCTGCTGGATTACTCAGCCATCGCGTTATCTGACGAGGGAAGTTCGCGATTGTACTGGGTGCTCCAGGCGATCTGGGCGATTTTCCTGGTCGAGTTTGCGGTACGGCTGATCGTTGCCCCGGCCAAGGGTGCGTTCCTGCGGAGGAACTGGCTAGGGGCGCTCTCGCTCGTCCTGCCATTCCTGCGCCCGATCCGCGCCTTCCAGGCGGCGCGGGCCTTGCGCTCGCTCAGCCTGGTCCGATTCCTCGGTGGTATCAACCGGGGGATTCGCGTCCTTCGGGCCGTCACGCGGGGTCGTCAGTTCGCCTGGGTTGGCGCGTTAACCGTGGTCGTCATGATCGCTGGGGCAGTCGGGGTGCGCTTCTTCGACCGTGGGGTTGAGGACGCGCCGATCCAGGGATTGGGAGACGCGCTCTGGTGGTCGGCGGCGATGGTGACGACCATCAACAATGAGTTCTACGCGGTCAGCACTGAAGCCCGGGTGCTGGCGATCCTGATGCGGATTTTTGCCGTAAGCGTCTTCGGCTACATCACCGCCTCGATCGCGACGTATTTCATCGGTACGGCACAGAATGGAGCAGGCGATGGGAATGAGACTCAAGCGCTGCGCGCGGAGATCGCCGCGCTCCGTCTGGAGATGGCTACCACCCGGCGAGCGTTGGAAATTTCTGGCCCTCAGCCTCACGCTTCGGTCACGGACGATGCCTCAGACCAGCCTGTGTAACAGGATGCAATTAAGCTCAAATCCGGGCCTGGTGCGTTCCCAGTTCACGCTGCTTCGCCGCGAGTTGCTGGTGGAGCGAGGCCATCCGCGCCTCGTTGGCCTTGATCGAACCCGTGTCCCCATCTGCATTCATGACATCGTTGAGATCGGAAATCTCATGCTGGATGCGGTGAATATCGGCGTTGAGGCGGGTGACCTCCCGGGCACGGTGCGTCCGTACATCGTCGGCGCTCCGGCGCGAACCTTCTGTTGACTTGGAGGAACTCGCCGAGGGCAAGTATTTCTTGCCCCAGGTGCGGAGTGCGTTCAGCATGATGTAGTACCTCAAGTGGGGCTGGCGGCCGGTAGATCGTTCCCCAAGTTTAGCCGGTTCGGACTCCGCCGGCGACGGGTAGGACCTGCATCCGGCGATCTGTTGATTCCAGTCGGTGAGGACACGGCCACCACGTGCCGGCGCCCGACCGGTAAGATGACGTTGTCCGGATTGCTGAGATCCGTTTCATGATGAAGGGTCTCAGGCAACAAGTGCCGACAGGCGGCGAGGAAGATTGCTTTCATTCCCCCTCGCCGCAACAGTGTTCGCTTCTCATTACTCGTTCGAATCGATCTCGGCGAAGGTCTGCTCCATCGCCGTTTGGGCATCGGCCAGCGCCTGTTCCGGAGCGACGTCTTTAAGGATCACCGCCTGGGCCATGTCGGCCTGGATGAATTTCTAACCGTCCGCGCTGAGGTTGGTAATGAGCTCGGCGGTTCCTTCCGCCGGATACAGCTGGGGCGCGACGTGTCGAGGATGCTTGGAAAATCGGCGAAGGCGGGCTTTTCAGACCAGAACGGCTCGTTGACCAGATCCTTGTAGCACGGATACCAGCGGCCCCCTGCCTCCTCATACACGGCCTGCACCTTTTCAGGTTCCATGATGTCCAGCAGCACGGCCCTGGCGGCATCGATGTTTTCGCTGGAGTTGAAGATCGACCAGCGCGAGCTTCACCCTGACAAAGGTCCGGTGAACCGGGCCACGTCCCTCGCTGGCCTCTTGACCGGCGATCAGGTAGCCGGGAGCGATCCGCCGGTCCTCATGGTCACGCGGTTGACGGACGTTCCGGACCTGGCAGGTACCGCCGTGGGAGCCACGAATCCTGATCATCCCGACGAGAACGGGGGTGACCTGCAGGCTCTTGCGTCGCGGCGCCTTGACGCTGGGTTTTCCTTGGGAAGGCGCGTGTACAAGCGGAATATCCGGTGGGCGGTGGGTAACGAGCCGTTCCGTGAGAAGTCACTCGGGCTGGCGTCTTTCTACAACTTTCATCATTAGCCGGTTGCGAAGGGCTATCGAAAACGGCGCTGGCCCGCACGCCTCGATAAGACACGTATACTTGGAACGAACCACCCCGCGAAATGCCTGGCCGGACCCCGCCCGCCGGTCAATGGATAGCCTGGTCACACGTGTCGACGCTGTGCTCGAGTCGGTGATGAAACCCCTCGACAACGTCGCGCGTTCCAGCAGAAGAGTACGTACCGAACCGGCACGTGCAGGTTGCGCACACAATCCAGTGGCCGACGCGGCAGTCGCCCACTGGATGGGAGAAGGAAGAGAGATGAGACTCTTGGGGACGACGTCAGCACAATCGGGAAGCCCCTCACGCACGCGATCCTGGCGAACGCCACCGCGCCTGGCAATGTTCTTTGCGTTGGTCATGGTGTTTGGCAGCCTGGTGCCAGTCACCTCGGCGGACATCGCGGCAGCGCCGGGACAGGATGCGGCGACGGCAACCGGTCTGCAGCAAGTCACCGGGACGGCATCGCTCGAGGTTGATGTCGTACGCTGTCCCGAGGGGTTCGATCCGGATGATCTCTTCGGGTCCTGTCACTCGAACGGAATCGCCGGGGTCGATATCCAGATCGCTTCGGTCGATCCGGCACTCGGCGTGGACCAGACGCAAACGACCGATACCGCCGCTGGACCCGGCCGGACCAGCTTTGCCGACCTGCCAGCCGGCGACTACACCGTCACCGTCAATCTCGCTCCTGAACTCGGTGTACGGTACTACGCCTACTGCGGTGTCGCTGGAGGTGGCGAACAGTTGCCCCCGAGCGCGGATGACGCATTGACGACGGTCGTCACCGTGCCCGACGGAACGCCGGTTGCCTGCGATTTCTACGTAATCCCGACCGCATCCGCCGATGTGCCGGACGTTGCGGACGATCTTGACGACTCCACGATCGAACTCTTCGCCTTCACCTGCGAGGCGGGGTCACTTCCGGACGACGGCGATCGCGAGTTCACCGATTTCGAAGCGGCCTGCACCGACGAGGCGCCTGGCGTGGAATTCAACCTCGTCACCGGGGCTAGAACCTTGCCGGTCCAAATCACCGATGATGACGGCGAAGTTACGTTCAGCTACCCGGCAGGTGACGAGGTCCGGTTCTATTCGGGCGTCCCCCTTGAAGCCGAGGAATGGTTCTTCTGCGCACTGAATGAAGCTGACGCCGAGAACGTGACAATTGATGACCAGGGAGTCTCGACGTTTGCGAACCTGACAACGGAAGAGCGGATTTGCAGCTGGTTCTTCGTTGAACAAGAGACGGACGCGACCGAAGAACCAACCGAAGTGGCGACGGAGCAGCCAACTGAGGTTTCCACTGAACAACCGACCGAAATAGCAACGGAACAGCCAACCGAAGAACCAGCCAGTGAATCGGCCATCGAGCTGACCGCCTTCACATGCGCGTTCGATGCGGTTGCCGATCCGGATGTTGCCGGTTTCGGTGATTTCCAGGAGGCCTGCGGCGAGGCTGCAACGGCGGTTGATTTCAACCTGAACACCGGTGAGCTGCAATTCGACGCGGCCACGGACGCAAGTGGCCAACTGGACTTCTCTTACCCGGTCGGCAATGCGGTCGATTTCTTCGCCGCCGTGCCGCTTGAGGCTGACGAATACCTCTTCTGCAGCACTGTTGACGATCCGACCGCTTCACTCATTGCGATGAATGAGCAGGGTGTTGCCGAGTTCGATAACACGACCGCCGAGGACCGCATCTGTAGTTGGTTCCTGATCGAGGACGCGCCAGCAACGGCCGTCCCGACCGAGCAGCCGACTGAGGCTCCAACGGAAGAGCCCACTGCCGTTCCGACCGAGGAACCAACCGTCGAGCCGACTGACGAACCTACGGAAGAACCGATCGCCCCACCGGTGGCTCAAGGCGAGATCTCGGTAATGGCCTCGATGTGCCCCCTGGAATATGACCCTGACGTGCAGGGCGTCGGCTACGAGGCGCTGAGCGCCAATTGCACCGAGGGTGTTGAGAACGTCGCTTTCGACCTGGGGTTTGAGAACGGCGACCAGGATTTGCGTATCGCCGATGGCCTGAACCCGATCCTCTACGGCCCGCTCGCGTCCGGCACCTACACGCTTTACAGCGATGTGCCACTGGAGGCGGCAGACGAATACGTGT
>JALZMD010000142.1 GCA_030858375.1 Chloroflexota bacterium | reverse complement strand
TCTTTCACGACGTGCGACGTCCCCGCCACACGCTGCTTCGTCTTCCGCACACAACCGGTCTCCCTCCCCCTCGTCAGGGTCGGCCCCAGGCTCTGCGCTCGCTTGTTAAGGTGCCTCTGGAAACCCTCGTCCGGTCTCACAAAGTTGCCCCCGTTCCCGAGGGCTCCGCAATAGTAGTCTTCCCCCAGGCGAGTGTCAAGGAAAAATCAACATCAATATCGATCCATTCCGCTACGCAATCAAAAAGCCCGCAATCATGGGCTCTTTCATGTCGTCCGTTGCGAATGGTCTAAGGGCCCATATACTGCCACTACGAATCGCGACGCCGGGTCGCACCAGCCTTTGAGGTCCCCCATGAAACCACTGATCGGCATCACTCCCTCGCCCAGCTTCGATACGATGGGCCACGGTACGTTCTACCGCTACTGCTTGTCTCGAACCTACGTCGATTCGGTTCGTGCCGCCGGCGGCACGCCGGTCATTCTTCCGACTGATCGCGCCGACCTTACGGAGACCCTTTCCCGCCTGGATGGACTGCTCATCAGCGGCGGCGGCGACCTCGATCCGGCCACGTATCGTGATTCCGAGGTGCACGATACGACCTATGGCATAGATGACGAACGCGATTCCTTCGAGATCCTCGCATACCGCCATGCGTGTGGCCATGATTTGCCGACGCTCTGCATCTGCCGGGGAATCCAGGTGATGGCCGTCACCCAGGGCGGAACGCTTGTTCAGGACATACCTTCTCAAATAGGCCGCTCCATCGAGCATCGGCAACACGACATCGGCAAGATGCGGGACGACGTGAGTCACCAGGTCACCATCGCCGATGACAATCCGCTGCGGGAAATCGTGGGTGCAACGACCTTCGAAGTGAACTCTTTTCACCACCAGTCGGTCAAGGATCCAGGCCAGGACCTCCAGGTCATCGCTGTCGCGGACGACGACGTCATCGAAGCTCTGTGGCATCGCACCATGCGTTTCGGCCTCGGCGTTCAATGGCATCCCGAGATGCTCGCTTGTCGCCACCCTCAACACGCTGCCCTGTTCAACGCCTTCGTCTTGGCCGCAACCGCCGTCTCCGTGCTTCGTTAAGAGCCTGAATGGCTCAACCAAAATACCCGGCGATGCATTCATCGCCGGGTGTTTCATCGCGTCGGAATGGTTGTTTGGACGACTATCCAATCACCGCCGCTGGCTCGCGAACTTCCGGGACCGCCATGTCCTGCGCAGTCCCGGACGTGCTGTTGTGTAACCGCCGGCGGTTCGTGAACTCTTCGGGCATCGCAGCCTCGAGCACGTCGTCCATCGTGTCGGCGAGCACGAAGGTCATATCGTCCTTCAACTCTTGCGGCAGGTCGTCGAGGTCGACCTCGTTCCGGCGCGGGAGCACGAAGGTCGTGATCCCTGACCGACGCGCCGCAAGCGCCTTGTCCTTGATTCCACCAACCGGCAGGACCTGACCGCGAAGGGTAATCTCACCGGTCATGGCGACATCTTCACGGACCGGTACCCCTGTGAGCAACGACGTCAGCGCGGTGGTCATCGCCGTTCCCGCCGAAGGACCGTCCTTGGGGATTGCTCCGGCCGGAACGTGGAGGTGGAGATCGGATGTCGCGTAGAAGCCCGGGTCGAGCGCCAGGTCGTTGGCTCGCGATCGCACGAACGACAGAGCCGCCGAGGCCGACTCCTTCATGACGTCCCCGAGTTGCCCCGTGACCGTCAGCGATCCCTTGCCCGGCATCCGGCTGGCCTCAATGAACATGATGTCGCCACCCACGGCGTTGACGCCGACGCCGATCGAAACGCCCGCCTGGGATGTTCGGGCCGCCCGTTCCTCATAGAAGTAACGCGGCCGGCCCAGGTACTCCCGGATCTCGTCCTTGCCGATCGTCTCGGGAATGTTCCGGCCCTCGGCTATTGCCGTCGCGACCTTGCGGAAGGCCGATCCGATCTCGCGCTCCAGGCTGCGGACGCCTGCCTCCCGCGTGTAGTGCTGGATGATCGCGCGTAGCGCATCGTCGCTCCACGGCGCCTGGTCTTCCGTCAGCCCGTTGGCCTTGCGCTGCTTGGGAACCAGGTACCGCTTGGCGATCTCCAGCTTGTCCTGATCCGTATACCCGCTCAGCTCGACGATCTCCATCCGATCCCGGAGCGCGATTGGTATCGTATCGAGCATGTTCGCTGTCGCGATGAACATGACCTTGGAGAGATCGAACGCGACATCGAGGTAGTGATCGCGGAACGTGTTGTTTTGCTCCGGATCGAGCACTTCCAGCAACGCCGACGAAGGATCACCTCGCCAGTCGTTCCCGAGCTTGTCTACCTCGTCCAGCACGAACACCGGATCGTTGGCGCCAGCCCGTCGGATCGCCTGGATGATCCGCCCCGGCATCGCGCCAACATACGTTCGACGGTGTCCACGGATTTCCGACTCGTCCCGGACGCCGCCGAGTGACATTCGCGTCATCTCACGGCCCAGTGACCGGGCGATCGACTGGGCGAGACTGGTCTTGCCCACGCCCGGTGGGCCAACGAAGCAAAGGATCGGTTCACGGTTGATAAACGGCTCCGAGTCTTCACCGGCTGCCTGCAAGGCCTTCTGCTTGAGCTGCCGCACTGCCAGGTACTCGAGGATACGGTCCTTGATCTTGTCCAGGCCATAGTGATCCTGGTCAAGAATCTCCCGCGTGTGGGCAATATTGATGTCGCCCTCGGTTGAGACGCTCCACGGCAACGACGTAAGCCAGTCGAGATACGTCTTGATTACACCGTATTCGGCTGCCGCTGGCGGAAGTTTTGCCAACCTATCTAGCTCCCGCCGTGCCTCCTTGGCAGCCTCCTCGGGCATTTCGGCCGCGTCGATCTTGGTCCGGAGCTCCTCGACTTCGGCTTCGGACTCCGAGCCCTCCCCGAGCTCCTTCTGGATCGCCTTGAGCTGCTCCCGAAGGAAGTATTCCCGCTGCGACTTGCTCAATTCCTCCTGGACATCGGACTGGATCTTTTTGCCGAGTTCCAGGACGTCCAGTTCCTTGGTCAGGAAGGCGTTGAGAGCTTTCAGTTTGTCCTTGACCGAATCGAGCTCCAGCAGTTCTTGTCGCTCACTTGGCTCCATCCTGAGATTCGAGGCCACGAGATAGACGAGGCGACGAGGATCGTCATCGACGTTCAGTGCCGCTGTAACGAGTTCATCCGGCAAGTGGGGGACCAGGGCAACCAGGCGCTGGAAAAGGTCAAGCGTGTTGCGCCCCAGCGCCTGAACTTCGACCGACTCCTCAATTTCCTCGGGTTCCCGGCGAACGCGCGCTATGAGGTACGGCTCTTCCTGAATGACTTCCAGAACGCGCATGCGGTCAAGACCTTGCACCGCCAGTCGCATCGACCCGTCAGGCACGCGCATCATTTGGTGGATACTGGCGATCGAACCGATCTCCAGGATGTCATCCGGCCCAGCTCCTTCGGCTAGCTCCGGATCCTTCTGCATCACCAGCGCGACCCGGCGATCACCCGCCATTGCATCGTCGATCAGTCGCAGCGATCGCGCCTGGGCAGCAGCCAGCGGGATCAGGGTCGTCGGTAAGACAACAGTTCCCCGAAGTGGGAGAAGTGGCAACTCTTCAACCTCGGGGAGGGCGTCGTCAACCTCGGCATCCGCATCGACCTCCTCAGAATCCAGCTTCAACAACTCGGTCGCTGGCGATTCCTGTTCCTCTCCACTGGTATCCGGCGTCTCCTCATCGAGGTCGGTCTCTGCACCAGTGTCGTCACGGCGCTCGTCTCTCGCATCGTCAGTCATGCATCTTTGCCTTCACTATCGGCGGGGGGTACAGGCGAGGCTGGAATAATCGTTCGGCCCTGCACCCTCGGCAATTCTATCCTCAGGAAACCATTCTCATAGGTTGCGGCGGCCCGCTCGTTGTCGACCGAAAACGGCACGTAAATGTCGGCGGCAAACGACCCATAGGCGATATGTGCTTCATGGAAAGCACGATTGTCACCCCCATTTGGATCCGGTCGAACGCCCCGCAACGAGACGATATCGCCCTCGAGGACAACCTCGATTTCCTCGCGCTCCATCCCCGCTATTTCCGCCACGATCGTGATCGTTTCGGTCGTTTCGTACACATCGATCGGCGGACGCCAGGATCCACCACTCCGTGTACTCACGGCCCCACGCGGAGACATCAGCGTCCGATACAGTTCATCCATTTCATTCGTTCGCCGGCCCCGGTCTCGGGGCCGCCCGCGTCGTACAACAATCATCACACCGTCCTTCGATCGTTCACGGCAATACTGGAAAGAACTGGAACACTCGTCCTCCCGCATTGCGAAGATATATAGGGATTATACAGACTCATCTAGTAAGTTGCTACGCCTCGTATCACATCGCGTGCTATCCATGTGGCTAGCTGAGGAGCACGATTGTCATCATCAGCGACCAGGTGATGATGCTGAGGAACAGTGGTCGATCTCGCACGAGCAGGAGCTCCGGCGCACCGCCAAGGTTATGGCGAATGACCAAGTACATGTATCGCGCAATCGCCACAATCACGAATGGCACTGTCAGGAGCATCGGCAAATTCCTCCCGAAAGTTGGCACGGCGAGCGTGTACAACACGTAGGCGCCGGAGGTCAGGATTGCGATCGCAATCATGAGCCGGTCGAGATCGAGGCGAGCGTAGCCAGCCAGCGAGGGCCGCCGGTGCTCCGTCTGCCCCCCCAGAATCTTAAGCTCATTGCGTCGCTTGCCCAGTCCAAGCATGAGCGCCAGGAGGAGGGTGCACGCGAATAGCCAGCTCGAAAGCGGCACGGACACAGCGATTGCCCCTGCCATTGCCCGGAGCACGAATCCCGCCGCAATCGTCAGGACGTCGAGAATCGCAATCCGCCTGAACCACAGCGTGTACGCCAGCATCAGTATCGCGTAGGCCAGGATGATCGATGCCAGCTCGACGGAAATCGAAAGTGCAATCAGGAAACCGAGCGTAAGCAAGGCAGTACCGAACGCCAGGGCGACCGGGGGTGCAATGGCGCCCGACGCAACTGGCCGCCGGTTTTTCACGGGGTGCAAGCGGTCCTCGAAACGATCATGCCAGTCGTTGAACGCGTATATTGCACTGCTCGCCAGGCAGAACGCACATAGCGCTACGACCGATCGAAACACCTGATGCACTTCGCCCGCCTGACCACTGAAAACCAGGCCCGCCAGAACGACGGCATTCTTGCTCCACTGATGCGGTCGCATCAATCGAATGAAGGCGTAAGCACGAGGCACGTCGGTCACGCTTCTGCGACTCGGCTGCCTGTCGAACTCGTGCTGCCTGTATCGAAGTTCACATTTTGGAAGCTGAACGGGCTTTCCCGTATGCAGGTGGACGATTCGGACGCGATCGCCGGCATCTATACTCCAGGTTCTTCAGCAAGCGCTTCCACGGTCACGTTGAACGGATCGCCCCAAAGCATCCAGCCATTGGCGCCAAAGTCTTCGGCGGCGTCAATTTGCGCCCGCACATCCTCGGGTGTGTAATCGCGAAGTCCATTGAATCCGTACGAGAAATCTTGCAGCCAGGGCCGGAACTTGGCAGCGGATCCGGGCGCGTTGGCCTCGGCCCGCTCCAGACTTTCGAAAATGGTTTCGTAGGGATAATCGTTGGGGTGGCCCGGCGCCGAAGCGATGTTCCCTTCCTCGAAGTGAGATGGGTAGATCATCATGCATACGAAATCGAGGTGAGGCTCCAGGGCGCTGAACCGTTGGCCGATATATTGCTCTTCATCGACGATGGTTACGAACCCGAACAGGTCCGCGGCCAGATAACCCCCGGCAGCGTTGACAGCCGCGTGGCTCCGTTCCATGAACGCCGTGATCGCCGCCTCGCGGTTCTCGGCCGTATACTCGGGGCCGAAGTCGGCTGTACTCAGGTCGCCGTCGCTCGGGAAACGAACGTAATCGTACTGGACCTCCGCGAAACCCCGCTCGATTAACTCGACTGACAGCTCAATGTTGACATCCCAAAGTTCTTCGTTGAAGGCGCTCACCCAGGCCACGCCGTCGACATTCGTCCACAATCCACCGTTGACGTCCTGAACCGCCAGGTCGGGGCGGGCCTCGGCGACAAGCGGATCCTGGAACACAACCATCCGCGCGATTGCGTAGATATCGTTTTCAGCGAGTCTCGCCAGGATCGCATCGAGATCGTAAAACGGGCGAATTGTCCCGGCTTCCTCGAAGAACGCAACCTTGCTGTCGTAAAAGATCGAGCCCTCTTTGACATCAATCACGATTGCATTGACTTCCGTGGTGTTGGCAATTTTTAACAGGCTGTCAAGTCCGCCATCGGTGGTAAGCAGCGACACATTCGCGTAGATGGCCTTTACCATTTGCGGCACCATCTGCACCTGTTCGACTGTGCCGTTCGCGACCAGCGCCGTTGTCGCCTCGAATCCCGGCGCGGTGATGCTTACTTCCGTACCGGCAGCCACACCTTCGAGGGTGTAGGTGCCGTCCCCCGCCGATACGGACGTCACTTCGCCAGAGCGGGCGACGGCACCCTGCAGTGGTTCACCCGCCTCGTTCACAACCGTACCAGTGGCCACGGTCAAGGCCAGCGGAAAGTTGAGTTCGGTCTCCCCACCCACATCCTGGGTGAGTGTTCCGTACGCC
>JALZMD010000126.1 GCA_030858375.1 Chloroflexota bacterium | reverse complement strand
GACGTGACGATGTCGATCCGGTAGACGCCGTCGTCCGTGGCGAAGAGGAGCAATGTGCCGTCACTGCTCACAACGATGCCGGTCACGCGCCCACTGGTGCCCTCGATCCGGGTCCAATCGGGGCTATTTTGGTAGGAAGTGTAAAGACCGTCGACGGACCCAACCACGATACCGGGGCGTTCGCCGGAGAGCCGCGCCACGGAGAGGAGGCCGTACGCGTTTGGATTCATGTCTTGCGGCAACCCGTACTCAAGCGGATCGCGATCGAGGGTGACATCCTCCAATCCGGAACGCGAGCGCTCCCAACTCGCGCCGGCATCTTCGGAAATCCAGATACCATCCAGCGCGGCAAGGACGTAGGTGTCATCTTTACCCGTGAGGCCGCCAATCGCGTAGTAGGTCCGCAAATCGCTCGACACCACTGGCGCCGACGAGTCAGTGAAATCGATCGACCGGAGATAGGAGGTACCACCTTCGCCGGTGAGCCCGACAAGGACAACCGGTCCTCCCCCATCTGCCTGCGGCACTGTCGCGAACGATGTCACCTCCCAGCCGGGCTCGATTCCTTCGACCGGGCTCCAGGTCAGACCGCCGTCGAGAGAGGTGTGCAGTCCCAGGCACGAACTTGCCAGAACCAGGTCGCTTTCGGGCCAGATCGCGAGTGGGCGGTAGCCGGCCGCGCCATCCACGGCGCTCCACGTCTGCCCGTCGTCGCTCGAGCGCTGGAGTGAGACAGACGAACCACCTCGACCACACGGTTCGTGGTCGCCCGCCATCATGAGATCAGAATCGGCGCCACCGTCGATCAGTTTTCCCGGAGGAGGTGGTGGCCCAAGCTTCGTCCAGCCGGACTCGGTGCTCTGGTAGAGTCCATCTTCCCCAGCAACACGCAATGTGTCCACTTCAGTGGCCGGGGTCACGACTCGAGACACGGTGTCGCCATCGACCTCAATCGGGTCGGCGGGCACCTGAATCGTGTGGGCTCCCTGGGCAAACGCGAAGATCAGGGAGAGTATCGAAGCGATGATGCTGGTACCCATGGCATGCTCCTATGGCGACATCGTCAACGTGCAGGCTCTCGCTCCATGGTACCCCTGTCCGGCCACTCATTGCGAAGCCGGGTGCACCTGGGCCGCCCGGTTGACGAGCAGCAGGTCGGCCAGCGTGAGCGCCAGCATCGCCTCGACCACTGGCACCGCGCGAGGGACCACACAGGGGTCGTGGCGGCCCTCGACGACCAGCTTGCGTGGTTGGAGGTGGACATCGACCGTGTCCTGTTCCTGGGCGATGGACGAGGTCGGTTTGAGCGCCACCCGAACGACGATGTCCTCGCCGGTGGAGATACCGCCAAGCGTGCCGCCCGCATTGTTGGACCGCGACCGGATGCGGCCATCCTCAACGGTAAACGCGTCGTTCGATTGGGAGCCACGCTGGCGGGCCATGGCGAAGCCACCGCCGATCTCCACGCCCTTGGTCGCCGGGATACTCAACATCGCCATGCCGATGAGGGCATCGAGCTTGTCGAAGGTGGGATCGCCGAGGCCAACCGGTACGCCAAGCGCCCGGACTTCAACGACACCGCCGATGCTGTCCCGCTCCTTGCGCACCCTTGTGATGGCTTCGACCATCTTTTGGGCCGCTACCGGATCCGGGCAGCGAACAAGGTTTTGCTCGATCTGTTCACGATCGAACGTCTCCATCTCGATCCCACCGATTTCGGATGCGAATGCGAAAATGTCAACGCCGAACTCGCCGAGCAGTTTCTTGGCGATCGCTCCGGCGGCGACGCGGCCCCACGTTTCCCGCGAAGACGATCGTCCACCGCCACGATGGTCTCGGTGGCCATACTTTGCCCAGTAGGTGAAGTCGGCGTGTCCCGGCCGGAAGACATCACGAAGGTGGTCGTAGTTCTTCGATCGTTGGTCACTGTTGGCAGTCATCATCGAGATTGGGGCACCTGTGGTGACGCCTTCGAACACGCCGGAAAGTATTTCTACGCGATCATTTTCGTCTCGCGTCGAGGTCACGATCGACTGTCCCACCCGCCGCCGGTCGAGATCGAGCTGGATATCCTCTTCGGCGAGGGAGAGTCCGGCCGGACATCCTTCGACGATCACTCCCAGCGCGGGCCCGTGCGATTCGCCCCAGGTGGTAATGCTGAACAACCGACCTAATGTGGAGGACATGGTGTGGTTCCGTCTCCTGTAGCCCTGATCCGTGACTGTTAGCGTGTCATGCCGGAGAAGATGAGTGACACGTCGTAGGGAGCGACGAAGATGCCGTAGTCGTCGTTTGGGGTGCGGACGAAGCCCGAACGCTGGTACAGGCTGCGTGAGCGATGGTTGTTTCCCTGTGTACTCAGAGCGAGCCGCCGGCAGCCCCGTTCCCGCATGAGTTTCGCGGCGAACGACAAGGCCGCTCGCCCGATGCCTGTTCCCTGAAGATCTGGCCGGGTCGCGATCCGGTCGAGGTGACCCCATCGAAGATAGTGGGTGGAGCCAATGTAGGCAACCACGTCGTTGTTCCATAGTCCGGCCCAGACCTCAACGCCAGGGTGGTCGAGATAGGCGCGAAACTCCTCGATACTATTCCACCAGAACCAGGGGAACGCCGCGTGATCGAGTTCCAGCACGTCATGGAGAAGGCCAGTGTCTTCCAGATTCACCCGACGAAACTCGAGTCCGGCATCGGCTTTCAACGACGCAAGCCGCGAGGGCCGGCGGTGTTCGTACGTCACGATATCCTCGATGCGGCGCAGGCCATGATGACCGTAAAAAGACGGCCGCCTGGTCTCATTGATATCGACGACGACGAATCCAGCCGACTTCTGATCCCTGGCGTGGGCCATCGCCGCGTTCACCAGTGCGTCCTCGTTGGCGAACGCGCCGAACGTATGGACCGTAACGAGCTCGGAACGGTGCCGCCAGGGCGTCACAATGATGAATTCGCCGGTTCCGGGAATCCAGAACGACACGCCCGGCCGCAGGGCGAGCAGCCGGACTGCCTCGTCCGCTGACAATCGCGGGTGACTATCGAGGTGCAGACGCGGAACGTCAGCTGGCCAGAGTTGTTGCGGCTGGAGTGAGAGATTTGCTTCCCCTGGAGGAGTGTGCTCCGGCTGCCTCAGTGTCGGCTTCATGGCTGTTCGCGGATCGTTTCAAGTCCGAGGATACCCATGGGTGTGGCCGAGACACCGGCTAACCCTGGTCGCGTGAGCGTGTACCCGACCGGGTGATACAGCGGAATCAGCGCGGCATCATCCACCAGGAGCTGGTTCGCGCGGGCGTAAACGGCTGCACGTTCTGCGCCAGTCACGAGACGTGCTTCGGACAGCAGCAGCTCTAGATCTGGATTCGCGTAGCCAGTGTAATTCTCCACACTTCGCTCCCCGAACAGCATGTCGATCAGGCTCTCTGGATCCGGGTAATCAGCACCCCAATACAGCGAGTACGCCGGGAAGCGACGCTCGGCCAGGCCGGTCAGGAAGTCGGGCCAGCCGACTTCAATCGCATCGATTTCGAGGCCAAGCTCCTGGGCGGCCACCTCCCGCAGCGATTCGACCACGGCGATGTCGGCTGCATAAATCATGACCGGAGGTACCTTTTCCGCTGTCCCATACCGAGACCGCCGCAGTTGGTCTCGGGCTGCTTCGACATTCCCGGCGATCATGGTGGTCGCCCAATCGGCATTCAGCAGCCCTGGCGGCAACAATCCATTTGCCGGTAACACCGCGCCGTTGAACGAAGCGGTCGCGACGAGTTCATTCGGGAAGACGTATTGCAGCGCCCGGCGAACGTGGACGTCGTCAAGCGGGGCAATGGTATTGCCAAGGGCGATATACGCCGTGGCGAACAGTTCCGTGGCCAGAAGCTCACCGTACGGCACGTCCGCCGCCGGATCCTCAATGAGGTCAATCAGTTCCGGAGGAATGTCGTCGAGCAGGTCAATCGACCCGCCTTGAAAGAGATTGACCGGCTGGCTGGCCGAAGCGCCCAAACGAACCTGCACCCGTGGAAGCGCGGGTTGCCCCGCCCACCAGGTTTCCGCCGCGGCAAGCTCGAGCGAAACGTCCGGATCCCAGCTGGCAACGGCAAACGGGCCGCTTCCGTTCGGCACTCTGGTCCAGTCATTATCCAGCTGGGCCTGCTCGCCATCCACAATCGATGCCGGGACACTGGCCAACTTCATCAGGAAGGTGGGCGATGCCTGGCCCAGCGTGATCGAAAGCGTGCGTTCGCCGGTGACGGCGATGCCAGAAAGGTATTCGCTTCTCCCAGCCAGCTGGTCGTCAGCGCCATCGATCTCCCGCAGATACGTGATGCCAGCCAGCGATTCGAGCGAGCCACCGGTTGTGCGGGGATCGAGCGCGCGGGAAAACGAGACACGGACATCAGCCGAGGTGATCGGACGACCGTCGTGGAATCGTGCGGATTCGCGGATGACGAACTCATGGACGCGTCGATCGTCGGAAATGGCAACGGACTCCGCAATTTCCGGCTGCGGCACCAGATTGACGTCCAGGGCCATGAGACCGCGGTAGACCTGCCGGAGAAGGAAATTGGTGGAGAGGTCACGCGAGCGCGCCGGATCCACGCTTGACAGCCTGGAGACGGAGCCAGCCAAACGCAGGCCATCAACGATCTTCCACCCACCGGGCTTGTCCTGCCGGGTGGATCGGGCCAGTATCGTTCCGCCGGGCGATCGCAATGCCGAAAGGCCAACGGTTCCAGCTGTGACCAGGTGACGCCTCGAAAGGCGGAGGTGTTCGTCCATGCGTCGATTCTACCGGGCCGCAGCCGTCTGGACCACGCCGGGGCGGTGGGGGAGGCGTCGTACAATACGCACATTGACCCGGTCCCATCCTGATCTGCCCATCCACAAGAAGTGATATCGATGCCATTACCTATCTTCCCCCTCAACTCCGTGCTGTTTCCGGGAATCCCCATGCCATTGCGGATTTTTGAGGAGCGATACTTGCGGATGCTGGCGGACCGTACCCCGAACGACCCGGCATTCGCGATTGCGCTAATCGAATCTGGGCAGGAAGTTGGGGGATCACCGGCGTTTCACGGAGTCGGCACAACCGCTCGCCTGGTGTCCATCAACAAGCTCACTGCCAACCAGGTTGACATCGTCGTGGTTGGAGACCGGCGAGTACGGATCTCGACTGGCGATTGGAAACGCGGCTACGCCGTGGCCGAAACCGAAGATTTGGCCGACGATGCGCACGATACCGCCAAGGCTGCCGCGGTAGCAGCCAGTGCCCGCCGGGCATACGCAACCTACGTGCGTGGAGTTGCCAGGCTGGTCGATCTGCAATTCAAGGCACCATCGCTAAGCCAAGACGCGGCGGCAGTCAGTTTCGAGCTCACCTCGCGATTGCCGCTTCACACCTGGGAACAGCAGTCGATCCTGGAAAACGTCGATCCGCTGGCTCGTATCACGAGCGTCAAACGGCTGGTCGACCGGGAACTGGCCCTCCTGGTCAGGGGTGGCGTCGCCGGGGTGCCACTGTTCTATCCGGGAGATCGCTTCACTCTGAACTAGCCCGATAGTGAGCGATAACCGCTAATGCCACTTCGAGCACGTCCTCCTCGGGCGTTTCGCTGGTATCGATGGTTACGTCGGCGGCTTCGAACGCTTCCTCCAAACGCCTATGCTGGACATCGTACAAGCCGGCCGACCATGTGGGATAGCGGCGTTCCCGGAGCGTTTCGAGTTCAAGGTCCAGCGCGATCAGCACATCAGGCTCAAGCCTCTGCCACAGATTCCTGATCGCACTGTGCTCCTGCCCGGAAACGCGGGCGTCAACCCCAACGCTCTTCAGATTTTCGACGAGCGTGGTTTTGCCTGACGCACACGGCCCAACGACCACCACCCTCGGACCCTTACCGCGCGTCATCCGGGATGCCTCGGTGGTCATCGCTTCCCCTCCGTGTGACGAGCGCCGTCTCGAAACACAGCGCTATGGCAGATGCACTTGCATGCCCATGCGTCGGACCGCTCGCGCCGACGTACCTTCCCGCAGCGAAAGCGCCACGACCGCCATATCGTCGTTCGGTTTGCCGCCATCGCGTTCGATGACCGTCTCGAGAAGAAGGTCGGCAAGGCTCTGGGCCGGGGTGTCCTGGCCAAAAAACCGCTGTCCAAATGCAACCAAATCAACGGGCGGCTGGTCGGTACGACGTCCCGAGTGCCAGATCCCATCGGTAAACAGCAGCACCTCGAGCCCCGGTTGCATGGGCAACTCCCGTACCGACGGCTTGGTCCAGCGATACCGGCCAATCGGCCCTGACAGCGCTGGCAACACGTCGATCGCGCCGTCCAGGCCCAGCAGCATTGGCGATTCGGTGTTCCTGGTTATGACCGTGGTCCTCGTCCGCAGGTCGATTGAGAGTAAATCGAGGGTTGCTGAAACCTGGCCATGCCGGAACGCAAACAGATAGTCATGGGTAGCTCGGGCTACCACACCGTCGCGCACACCCTCCTTGACCAGCGCCACGGCCTTGCTGGAGAGCAGCAAACTCAGCGTTTTGGCGGCCCGGCCACTTCCCTGACCATCTATCATGACGACAGTGAAACCACCACTCGGACGCTCAACGAGTTCGACCGTATCGCCGCTTTCTCGACTTGCATACTTCTCGGTCTTGGCTACACCGACATCGATGACGAGAGACTCGGGCACCCTTCGAACGTCCTTCCCCTGTCGCGTTGATGCATTCTTTCAGAGAGAATCATATCGTCAACCGCGCTATCCACATGCAGCCAGGGCACCTCAAGTGTCATTAGACAACACAGGAGGCGTACCGGTGGTTGGAGATCAACTGCAATACCTGCATGTGAGCTTGCCCTGTTCCACGAACCTTCTCGCTTCATTCTCCAACGCCTGTTCGCACGTTGGTGCTCATAGCACTGCCCCCACAAGGCATGAAGCCACGTTTGATGGCGTTGATATTCCTTCCAGGAAATGGATGTCGCATTTGCTCTTGACAGACGGTGAACTTAACTATACCATGTGGAGGTATTCAGCTTTTAGGAGATTGCTCCAGCGTC
>JALZMD010000089.1 GCA_030858375.1 Chloroflexota bacterium | reverse complement strand
CGGCAGGCGGTGAGCGCATGAGCACACCGGCCCTGACCTCTCTTCCCCCGGCTACTGGCGGTTGGAAGCTCGAACGCGTCAGCAGGCCGTCGCCCGCCGCCCAGGTGCTGGTGCCGGTCTTCAGCATCCTGGCCGCGTTGATCGTGGGCTGCCTGATCATGTGGGCTGCTGGCGAGAATCCCTTTACGGTCTACCGCACCATGGCTGATGGCGCGTTCGGCTCTGGCTACCAGCGGTCGGAAACGCTGGTCAAGACGATTCCCTTGTTATTGACGGGGCTGGGAGTATCCGTCGCGTTCCGGATGCAGCTCTGGAATATCGGGGCCGAGGGCCAGTTCTACTTCGGCGCGATCTTCGCAACCTGGGTTGCGCTCTACGGACTGCCTGATGCCGGACCTTGGGTCGTCATTCCCGGAATGGTGGTGGCCGGCATGATCGGCGGTGCGCTCTGGGCAGGAATCCCGGGTGTGCTGCGTGGGTACCTCGGCGTCAACGAAACGATCACCTCGCTGATGCTCAACTACGTTGCGATCCTCTTCGCCTCCTGGCTCGTGCATGGGCCGTGGAAGAATCCGGTCGGATTCGGCTTCCCGGGTACCGTCGTGTTTGCGCCGGCCACGTATTTGCCAACGTGGGGCACTACCCGTGTTCACCTCGGGCTGGCCTTTGGACTCGTGGCGGCGGTTTTGCTCTTCTTCATCCTGCAGCGCACCCGCTGGGGATACGAAATCGCGATCGCGGGACACAGTGAACGGGTCGCCCGCTACGCGGGCATGGCGACCGCGCGAAATATCGTGATCGTGATGCTGGTGAGTGGATCGCTGGCGGGGCTCGCCGGGATGGCCGAACTGGCCGGGATTGGACATTCGCTGCAGCGCGAACTCTCGCCCGGCTATGGGTATACGGCGATCATCGTTGCCTGGCTCGGGCGGTTGAACCCGTTCGGGATCATCCTTGTTTCGTTTCTCCTCGCGTCGCTGCTGGTCGGCGGCGAGCAGATCCAGCTATCGCTCGGGTTACCCTCCGCGATCGCGCCGATGCTGCAGGGCATCATTCTCTTCTTCCTGCTCGGCGGCGATCTTCTTACCCGGTATCGCCTCAAGCGCGTGATGGTGGTGGGGGCGGCTTCGTGAGTGACGCCTTCACGATCGGATTCCTGACGTCGGTGCTGGCGGCGGCGATGGTCAGCGGGGCGGCGATCCTGTACGCCGCGCTCGGTGAGGTGCTGGCCGAGCGGTCGGGGGTGCTCAACCTTGGCGTCGAGGGCATGATGCTGATGGGCGCGCTGGGCGGTTTCGCGGTGTGCTATTGGAGCGGATCGGCCGAACTGGGCGTGATCGGGGCGATCGCTGTTGGCGCCTTGATGGCATTGATCCACGCCGTGTTGACCGTGAGCTTCCGGGCCAACCAGGTGGTGAGCGGTTTGGCCCTGACGATCTTCGGTGGCGGGCTCTCGGCGTACCTGGGCGCTGGACTCGTCGGCAAACCGGCGCCCGACCGGTTCTCGCGTCTCGACATCCCGATCCTCGGCAACCTGCCCGGAATCGGGAATATCCTGTTCAACCAGAATGCGCTCGTCTACCTCGCCTACGTTGTGGTGCCGCTGCTGTGGTGGTTCATCTATCGGACCCGTGCGGGGTTGAACTTGCGGGCCGTGGGTGAGAATCCGGCGACGGCGGATGCCATGGGTCTGAACATCGTGCGCCTGCGCTACCGCTATGTCATCGCGGGCGGGGCATTCGCCGGACTTGGCGGTGGCGTGATTTCGCTCGCCACGAATCCGGGCTGGGCCGAGAACGTGACGGCCGGACGTGGCTGGATCGCGGTGGCCCTCGTCATCTTCGGCACCTGGAATCCGGCGCGGGTCGCGGCCGGCGCGTTCCTGTTCGGGGCCGTTGAGGCCGGGCAATTCCGCCTGCAGGGCATCAACGTGCCGGTCTCCTCGTTTTTCCTCAACATGCTTCCCTATATCTTCACGATCATAGTGCTGGTATTCTCCACGCTCAGCACGCGCCGCCTGCGCATCGGGCAACCAGCGGCGCTGGGCACGCCCTACGTTCGTGAAGAACGCTGACCTTATTCACCTGACCTGACCTGACCTGACTTGAACCGAACCACTCGTCAAGGATTGCCTCTATCTTATGATCGATCAGGACCCCACGCTACCCGTACCCGGCTACCATCCCATCGGTGAGGATGGCTCGGTGCTCAGACGCTACGAACGCCCCCACGAAGTTGGCAGTGATACCAAGCCTGAGGCTGCACCCGCGGTTGGTGAGGTGATTCCATTCGAGTCATTGCCCGAACGCCTTGTTGGCACTGCACTCACCGCCGGCGCCCAGACGATGTTGATGGGTCTGCTGCGGTTGGGACGGTCGGCGATCTTTCCCGGCGGTGGTGTGGGAATCGAATACGGCAGCCTGCTCAAGACGGCCGCACGCCCCGACCACATCGGCCGGCACGTCCGGGAAGCAGCCGAACACTTGCGATCCCTGCGGGTCGATCTGCTCGTCGTGCCTGGTATGTCCGGCTATCCCGTGGGGTCGATGTATTCGATCGTGTCCGGTATCCCGGCGGTGCTCCTTAAGAAGCAGAAGCACATTCCTGGATCGGACGCAACCCGCTATCCCGCCGGATCGTTCGTGATTCCGTCCTACACCGGCGATGGCGACGTGGTGATGAGCGCCGACCTGCCCGCGCTGCAGGATATTGTCGATTGCATCCTCGCACCGCAGATGTCAGCGCAGGCCGATGCGGAAATGGTCCGGCTCACCGTCCGGGTAGCGGGGGCGGACGACATCATCGACAAGGCGACCATGAGCCAGGCTGTCAGCGAGAGCGCCCTCAT